>CALGIR010000169.1 GCA_937915475.1 uncultured Bacteroidales bacterium | reverse complement strand
CAAACAACAGATTTTTCTTAACGCCCGCTGTGCTTGTTTTTCGGTTCACTGGCCGATGCCAATTGCAACACGAATTGTTTATCCCAAAATGTGTTTTTTTACCGGACACGAATGATTTGGAATAGGATAAATATTTAACTATTACGCCTTAGTCTTAACTTGTTGATTGAATCGATGGAGAAAACAAAGCGAATCCGACTTTTGAAAGGACCGCTGATTGAATCAATATTTTTTGAAACCAGTAAGGGGATATAAATTTCGAACAGGTCCCATATACCGACTTTTAGTCCTGCTTCGTAAAAAAACGGAGAGTTTTGGATCGCTGACATGCCATGATCATTTAGCAATAAATTTACAAAGGGTTTTACAGGGAACCGGGCGGCTTTACCAGGCAAATTTGTTGTTAGAGACAATGAAAAAAGCCACTGGCTATATCCCAGGCTATCATTTACTGGAGAAACCAGTCCTCCTTCGGCAATGGTCATCTGCCGCGAAAAGAAGTTTTCGGGAGACACGCTGAAGCGGTCGGGGTACATGCCCTGGTAAAGATATTGTTCCCTTCCACTTCTCCCACTTGCCGAAAATGCATAAAATGGGATTTCAGAATTGGTTTTCAGCATTCCCCCTGCAAAAAATCGTACATCCAGCCCATTGTCCATACCCCAATAACTTAATCTGTAATTAAATTCTACTGATGTTTTTTGGTGTGTTTTCCCTAATTCGAAAGAAGCAAGTAGGGAGTAGGGGTTTATTATGCTGTTTTTTTTAAGAAGATATTCAAATTGTGCATAGGAATTCATTTTTGCCTTTTCCATAAGTTTAATCTGGTAAAGATTAGATGCGGCAATGTAATTTCCAGTTACTTTGTGGTTTAAAGGGTGTGTCATATTCTTATTTCGGAAATTCACTTCCAGTCCAGTTTTTAACTTACGGTAGTTCTGTTGACCTGGAGCACCAAATTGTGCCGCTTCTAAGGAGATGGTTATCAGTCGGATAAGATTGTCATAAGGTGTAATGCTGTAAGCAATCTGGCCAAGTCCAGCCAGATCGGTATTTCCGAACGCAAAAATAGGAACCGCAACATATTGCAGGGGTTTGGGTATGATAAAACCGTTATGAAATGCCATGCCTAGCATAAATCCGTTTTCACGTGACCAGTTAATGGCAGGCATATAAAAAAGTGTACGTACTTCTGGGTCATCAACGCAAATGAGGAGTTGAGTCCTTATTGGATCAGCCCTTGGGAAGGCACCAGTTGTTTTGATGTTATTATTTAGTCTAAATATTTCGGGTGTTACATGTCCTGGGTCGATTATTATTTCAGAATAGTCGCCAGGCGGAAGGTCGATCCATTTTTGTCCTTCAAATCCTTTTACCCATTTTTCAAAAAAAGTAGTATCTCCGCTGATGCCTGCAATATGAAGGGGAGAAACCAATTCGCCTTTGTTCTGTATTAGTAATTGTTGGTTCTGTATGCGAGCCATTTTGTAGTCCATTCGTTTAGTGGTACCCAGTAAATCGGTAAAAAACCAGGTTAAATCCTTGTCCGTTTGGGTTTCAATAAACTCACGAAGATCTTCGGGTTGTGGATGCTTAAATTTCCATTGATTATAGTATTCCTGCATTGCAGAGTCAAAAACAGAATCGCCAAGATAAGCTCGGAGATAATTAAAGGCATTTGGAGCTTTATTGTAAAGCATTACTCCGTAATTTAACTCGGTATATTCGGTGGCCGACAGGTTTAGTGGTTGTTCCAGATTACTTCGGGCCTGAACGAGCCATTCCAGTTCCTGCATTCGCTGGATCGGCATTTTATCGACTTTTAAAAACTTTGCCATCTTTTCGTTTTTCACATAAACCTCCCAAAGTTTTTTCTCGGGATATTTATCTTTCAAATACCGGTCGGTGTAAGCGCTGGTGATTCCTTCATCCATAAACGGGTAACGTCGTTCATTAGAGCCAAGTGCACTGTAAAACCAGCTATGGCAGATTTCGTGAGAAATCACTTCGTCAAGGGAGTAAGCATCATCTGCTAAGCCGATTACCGTAATACCAGGGTATTCCATCCCGCTGCCAGAGGTAAGGGCACTTTGAACGGCAGTATAGTTTTGATAAGGATAATCACCTATTTTATCTGAAAAATAGGTGATTGCTTCATTCACATAAGATAAAGCGTCTCTCCAAAGTTCAGATTGCTCATCTGTAAACAAAACCATGGTAGTTACTTCTCTGCCAGAGTGGGGGAGTATTATCTTTTCCTTTTGCACATGAAATCGTTTATCGGCAAACCAGGCAAAATCATGTATTTTATTAGCGGAATAATGGAGCGTTTTTAGCTGTTTCGATGATACCGGGAAATCAGTTTCCTTAACATTGTCAGTTTTAACCCAGGAAGTATCGGCTGAGAGTTTGTCCAGCATTTCAATTTTGCTATGGTTTTGGAGGTTTCCTGTTGCACCAACAATATAATTGTCTGGCAAAGTAATATGCACCTCAAAACAGCCAAATTCCGAATAGAATTCACCTTGATCGAGATACGACATTGGATGCCACCCTGTTTGATCGTAAACCGCAGGTTTGGGGTACCACTGCGAAATTTGATAGGATTCACCAATGTGTCCCAATCTGGAGACTACACCCTTTGGGATTTTTACACGGAAAGGTGTGGTAATTTGTATGCTATCTCCTGGAATAAGAGGAGTTTCTAGATTAATGATGCAGATATCGGGCTGGTTGGGCAATAGTTCCCAGTATACTCTCTTGTGGTTCACTTTAAAGTCAAGCGAGTCAATATTACCTCTTAGTTCTGGGTCTTTAAATAATCGTTGCTTTCCGTAAAATTGGAACATCTGCTTGGCCAAAGGAGTGTTGTTATTTGAATATGCATTTGGCCATAAATGGAAGTATAAAAAATGGAGAGTATCGGGAGAATGATTGATGTATTTAAGGCTTTCAAATGCATTTAGTTCATGAGTCTGGTCGTTTAATGAAACATGGATTTTATAGTTGACCTCTTGCTGAAAATATTCCTGAGATATAGCTTTGGGAAAAGTTATTATAAATAATTCTACTTTACGAACTTAATTTCGTTGATTTTTCTAATTCTACTTTACGAA
>CALGIR010000168.1 GCA_937915475.1 uncultured Bacteroidales bacterium | reverse complement strand
CTCCAATTTACGGTATGCCCATTCTGAACGTTGACGAGTGTAAAAACATCGTAATCTTTAACTACGATTTAAAGCCAGGATACTCGGGTGTTGAGAATCCAATCTACTCAAGAAAATCAGGCGTGGCTGTGGTTCAGGGCGATGCTGCACAAACGCTAAACGAGTTACTGGGTAAGCTAAACGCACCCGCTGAATCTAAAAAAGCAGACCGTGTTGAAGCTACAGGACTAGATTATGTTGAAGCCATTAAAAATGCCAAAACAGCTATTATTGTTCCTGGTTATGGTATGGCTCTTGCTCAAGCCCAGCACTTGGTAAATAATCTGGCTAAGGAGATGAAGAGCAACGGTACCACAGTTAAGTATGCAATTCACCCAGTGGCTGGACGTATGCCTGGCCATATGGACGTGCTGCTTGTGGAGGCGGATGTTCCCTTCGACGATGTTTTTGAAATGGACGAGATTAACGGCGAATTTAAGGACGCTGATGTTACCATTGTGGTTGGAGCAAACGACGTGCTAAACCCAGCCGCTCGTAACGCAGAGGATACGCCGATTTACGGTATGCCCATTCTGAATGTTGATGAGTGTAAGCAAATTGTAATCTTTAACTACGACCTAAACCCAGGTTACTCTGGTGTGGAGAATCCAATCTACTCAAGAAAATCAGGCGTAGCTGTGGTTCAGGGCGATGCTGCACAAACGCTAAACGAATTACTGAGTAAGCTGAGCACACCAGCTCAAACTCAAAAGTCAGAAAGCGTTGAGGCAATAGGGCTAGACTATATTGAGGCAATCAAGAACGCCAAAACAGCTATTATCGTTCCAGGTTATGGTATGGCACTTGCCCAAGCGCAGCACTTGGTAAACAACCTGGCTAAAAAGATGAAGAGCAACGGTACCACTGTAAGATATGCAATTCATCCAGTTGCTGGCCGTATGCCTGGCCATATGGACGTGCTGCTTGTGGAAGCTGATGTACCCTTCGACGATATTTTTGAAATGGACGAGATTAACGGCGAATTTAAAGACGTTGACGTTGCCATTGTAGTTGGAGCAAACGACGTGCTAAACCCAGCCGCTCGCAATGCCCAGGATACTCCAATTTACGGTATGCCCATTCTGAACGTTGACGAGTGTAAAAACATCGTAATTTTTAACTACGATTTGAACCCAGGATACTCTGGCGTTGACAATCCAATTTATAAACGTAAATCGGGAGTCGCAGTTGTCCAAGGTGATGCTGCACAAACACTTACAGAACTATTGAATAAGATTTAAGGCCTCTCCTGCAAATTGAATATGATTTGCAGATTAGAGGAAACCTGAAATAGTAATAAAACTAAAAAGCTCTGAAATTTCAGGGCTTTTTTTGTGTGGTAATTTCTCTTCGGATTATAATTCAGCTTTGTTGCGGTAGGTTATTGAATTTGTACATAAAAATTACTTTGGTAGTCAACCGTGATTATGTGAAATATTTAGCAATTTAAAACATTATTTTTTAATGTATTTGTCTCACAAATAGTTCCTTCCTCCAAATATTTTATATCCACTGTTGGCTGTTCATTCTTTTTCCTTTCTTTGTATTACATTTCTCCATATATTTGTAACCAATGTGTAATGTTTAACAACGTGGTTATGAGCAAATATCTTTCTCTTTCGGAAACAGCTGAATTATTAGGAAAATCTAAAGAAACCCTCAGAAGATGGGATAATGATGGAATCCTTAGTGCGGTAAGAGAACCTGTTTCAAATTATCGTGTTTATAGGAAAGATGATGTTTATACCTTATTTGGCGATTTTCTTGAAAATAATATCGAAGAAGAAGTATCAAACTATATTGAGCCCGACAATGAGTATTCTGTTCTTGAATTGTTTGCAGGAGCTGGAGGTCTTGCAATAGGATTAGAAAAATCTGGGTTAAAGTGTGTGGCTTTAAATGAGATTGATAAATGGGCTTGTAATACTTTACGCAAAAATAGACCAAACTGGAAAGTGTTAGAAGGGGACATAAAGGATTTTGATTTTCCCGACTATAAAAACAAAGTGGATGTTGTTACTGGAGGCTTTCCATGTCAAGCATTTAGTTATGCAGGTAAAAAATTAGGGTTAAAAGATGCCAGAGGAACATTGTTTTATGAGTTTGCAAGAGTTGTTCAAGAGGTTTCTCCTGCAATCTGTATTGGTGAAAATGTTAGAGGTTTACTCAGTCATGAAAAGGGGAAAACCCTAAAGGGTATGATTTCTATTCTTGACGAAATAGGTTATAATGTTGTTCCCGTACAGATATTAAAAGCAATAAATTATAAAGTACCACAAAAGAGAGAACGGTTAATTCTCGTTGGTATTAGAAAAGATATTAATATAAAGTATGAATATCCTAAGCCCTACAAGAGAATATATAATCTTTCTGATGCCTTGAAAAAAGGAGACTTATTTGATAAGAATGTTCCAAAATCAGATGGCGCAAAATACCCTAAATCTAAAGAAGATGTTCTTGATTTAATCCCTCCCAAAGGATACTGGCGTGACTTACCTCTTGATTTACAGAAAGAATATATGGGTGGAAGTTTTTATCTTGGTGGTGGGAAAACTGGAATGGCTCGTCGAATTGGTTGGGATGAACCTTGCTTAACATTAACTTGTAGTCCAGCCCAAAAACAAACAGAAAGATGTCATCCAGAAGAAACCCGTCCTTTTACTGTTCGTGAATACGCTAGAATTCAAACATTTCCAGATGAATGGAAATTTGATGGCTCTCTAGCACAACAGTATAAGCAAATCGGGAATGCAGTTCCTGTCAATTTAGGTCAAGAGTTAGGCTATTCTATAATTGAGTTTTTAAATAAGTATTATTCAGCTAGAAGTTAAAAAGTGGCGAATTTTTAATTTCTTTTTCTAAATCTGAGCAACCTTTATTAATTAGGTCTTTCGTGTCAATTGTAAGTATGCTTTTATTTAATTCTTCAACTATTCCACTTTAGAAATTTGGGAAACCAGTAATCCTATGCCATAATTCTTTCCCTATAATTACTGGATGTATCTTATCTATTGTTTTGTAATGCATGCTAAGTTCTTCCGCCTCTCCGTATAAAACACCTACTATAAAATCAGTATTGCTAATTCCCTTAAAAGCACTGTTTGTTCTTGCTAAACTAATTGTATTGGTGAATTTTTTTATCAGAGGTTTTACGTCTTCAGAATTTATTGTATTTGGACCAGATTTAAGGTGACACCATTTCTTCCTTTTATCAACTTTATCGGTAAATTCTATATCCATTCCTTTAATCAAAGAGCCGCTTGCCAAATCCAATTCTACAAACATATTCTGAATTCTTGTCCCAAATGATGTATTTATAGAGGTTCCTAATACTCTCGGATAGAATAAAGCTTTAGCAACTCCTTTTGCTGTATAATCCCCCTCTAGCACTTTAGATAAGTATTTTACAACAACTGGGTTTACATTATAAGACTTCAGTTTTGCATTTTTCCCTAAAGAAGCTTCAATATGATTTTTGAAGATGTATGCTTCAAAATATTCGACAATTTTTGCAATTAACTCTTTTTCAGTCATAGTAGGCTTTAATTTAAAGACTAAAGATAACATTATCATACTAAAATTTGCAGTTCGCTCTCTGAATAATCGTCAACTAGTAAAAAGCAATTACAATATGGTTTACAAAAACAATCGCTTTTATGGCACTCACCTAAAAGGCTAAATAGAAATCCTTTGTTAACTGAATATACTCGGCCGTGTATTTGTCGTTATCCGCCCTTATGCAAAGCGTTTCCTCAGCCAAAGGTTTAGGTTTACGCTCAAACTCTAAAAGCAAACGTTTTACGGGACCATTTACCTTACCCAGTACATTCACCCGTTTTGTACAAAACAGGCCATAATTTGAGGCTTTTGCCACAAAAACATTTCCCTCTATATAGGGAAAAATGCCAGCAAACCTGCCGTTTTCAGTAAGGATAGTATTAATGCCCTCAATAAGTTCATCGTGCGGTAGGAGCTCATTATGGCGAGCAACGGTTCTAGCAACTTCGGGCGATTTAAGCGAGTTAACAAAGTATGGAGGATTGGAAACGATGAGATCGTACTTTTCATTTGTCTCTTTTGCAAAACTCTGAAAAGATGAGCAAATAATATTAATCCTATTACCCCACTTACTGTTTACAACATTCTCCTCTGCCTGCTGTGCAGAAGGTTCGTCAACCTCAACTGCGTCGATTTTGGCATCACATCGCTGGGCAAGCATAAGGGCAATAAGTCCTGTTCCAGTGCCAATATCAAGAATCCTATTGGCATCGCCAATGCTTGTCCATGCGCCAAGCATAACACCATCGGTACCAACCTTCATGGCCGATTTCTCTTGCCTTACAGAAAACTGCTTAAACCTAAAGGACTGATTGGACATGATAATCTAAAATTTCTCGAATATCCCAAGGCCAAAAAGGGCATAATCGTACTTAACGGGGTCGTGTGGGTCAAATGTACGAAGATTGTTGGTAACCTCCTCCACTGCCCGCCAGTCGGTTTGCTTGCGGGTGAGCAACCCTAAAGCACGAGCAACCCTGCCCGAATGAACATCGAGCGGCAGCATTAGCAGTGATGGCGAAATATTGGCCCAAAGGCCAAAATCAACCCCCTCAACCGATGGCCTAACCATCCACCTTAGGTACATGTTAATGCGCTTGGCCGCCGACCCTTTGAGCACATTGGGCAAATGCTTTACCGTTCGTGTAGGAAAAGAATTGTGCATAAAAACGCTCCTAAAATGGGCAATGGCTCCAAGTGCTCCATCGCCCTTGCTAAAACCGTCGGTAAAAACCTGGTGTAACCCACCATAATGCATGTAGATGTGCTTTAGCGAGAGAAGAAAGGCTTGACAATCGACCCCGTTAAAAGTTCGGTAATAGAAACTTGAGAATGACTCAATACTATGCTCTGATGAATCCATTAGAAATTCGAAAGGAGACTCGCCCATGGGTAAAAGTAATTGCCGAGCCGAACGGATTATCTGGGGCCGCTGCCCCCATGCAAGGGTTGCAGCCAAAAAACCTGCTATCTCAATATCCTCTTTCCTGGTGTATTCTTTAGGTATCTGTATGGGGTCGGTTTCAATAAATGCTGGCGAGGCATACTGCCGATACTTTTCCTCCAAAAACTCTGCAATATTGTTATTCTTGGTCATTTACTATACAAAACGCCCATCGTTCATTGTAAGTTCAACATCAGCCATGCTGGCCAGCTGCTTGTCGTGGGTAACCACAACAAATGTTTGCTTTAGCTCGTTGCGAAGGGTAAAAAACAGCTCGTGAAGTTCCTGCTTATTCTTCGAGTCGAGATTGCCCGATGGCTCATCGGCAAAAATAACCTTTGGTTGATTAATTAAAGCTCTTGCAACGGCAACCCTTTGCTGCTCACCGCCCGAGAGTTCGGCAGGCTTATGCTCCATCCTATTTTCTAAACCAAGAAACGAGAGCAACTCTTTAGCTTTCCTCTCCACATCACCCTTTGGGTACCTGCCAATAAAGCCAGGGATACACACATTCTCGAGGGCAGTAAACTCGGGAAGTAAATGGTGAAACTGGAATACAAAACCAATATTCTTATTTCGATAAGCGGCAAGCGATTTGTCGTTAAGCACCGAAAGGTCAACTCCATCGATTAGTACTCTTCCAGAATCAGGCTTACTAAGCGTACCCATTATCTGCAGGAGTGTGGTTTTACCAGCACCACTTGGCCCCACAATAGCAACAATCTTTTCGGCTGGTATCTCTATATCTACCTCCTTTAGTACGGTTAGGTTACCAAAGGATTTTACAATTTTTTGTACTTCTATCATAGTTCTTTATCTGGTTAGCAAATATAGTAAAAAGTGCTAACCCGCTATAAACATATTTTATTAAAGCAGTAAAAAACGGCAATCATGCACAACTACTAATCAATACAGAAATCATCAGCTGTCCACGTTACGGCCATAATCAGCTCATTGTGGTTAAAAGCATTGGTATTAAACTCTTTAATGGAGCTCATTAGCTCTTGTGCTAACTCGTTGCTTTGGCATTGCACAAATACAGCCACATTATACCCTGGCCAAACAGCCGTATCGAACCTATTATCGCCCAGCTTACTATTTGCTAATACCCTATCGATAATCTGAAAGTTTTTAACCTCTAATCTATTCAGCAACTCTTGCAACGACTCTAACACACTAACGTTACAGGTGCAGTATACTATTTTCATGGTTCTAGCATATTAATATCAAAAAAAACAATTTACAGCATAAAGGGTCTGAGAACTACTCCTCGCCTCGCCTGTCTCTGCCATGTAAAACTGCATAAACGGTAGGAACAACAAGCAATGTTATTAGGGTTGATGCCAATAGCCCCCCAATCATTGTTATTCCCAAAGGCTGGTAAACCTCGGCACCCATACCCTTGCTAAGCGCCATTGGCATCATTCCCAGCATGGTGGTAAGGCTGGTCATAAGAACTGGACGCAAACGGCTTCGACCAGCTTCCTGTATAGCATCGTAAAGTTTTAAGCCCCGTTTGCGAAGAAGGTTTGTATAATCGACCAGTACAATGCCATTGTTTACCACAATACCCAGAAGCATAATAACTCCAACAAAAGTAGTTACGCTAAGGGTTATGCCCGTTAGCTTAAATGCCCAAATAACCCCAATAAATGTAAGCGGTATGGCAAACATAATAATGAATGGGTCGAGGAACGATTCGAACTGACCAGCCATTACCATATAAACCAGCGCAATACCTAAAAAGAAAATAAGGTACAAATCGGCAAACGACTGACCCTGCTCCTTAGTTTGACCCGATAGGGTTACATCAATCTCCGAGGGAATGTCAATGCTAGATAGAATTTTTTGTGCTTCTTGCTGCCCTTCGCCCAGCGAAACGGCATTGAGTTCGGCCATTACCCTAACAATACGCTCTTGGGCAAAACGGTCAATTTGCAGAGCGCCAATTGCTAACTCAATTTCGGCAACAGCCGAGAGCGGAACTTGCTTACCCATTAAATTAGTAAGGGTTATATTCTTAATATCCTCAATATTATTTCTATTGTCGGAACCATAGCGAATCATAATAGAGAAGTTATCTCCCTCTTCCTTAATTCCGCCTGCCTCAACTCCGTAAATGCTCTGACGAACTTGAAGACCAATCATCCCCGTATTTAAAGCAAGGGCTGTTGCTTTGTCCCTATCAATTTTAACTTGAACCTCCATTTTACCCTTGTCAACGGTATTTACCACATCGGTAAACATTTGCGATTGCAAAAGCTTGCGCGTTAGGGTATCGGCATAGCTGTTTAGTATATCGTAATTTGAGCCCGTGATATTAAACTCAATTGGTTTAACATTACCAGTAACCGCTTGCGATATGATGCTTCCGCCAACAATATTGAAGTTTTCAATTTCGGGTATCTGGGCAATTTCAACTCGTAAATCGCTGGCAATTTGCTTAGCAGAGCGCTTGCGCTCATCGGGGCGCGAAAGGTGACAGAGCACTGTGGTAATATTTTTCCCCTCTCTAAATCCTACGGATGTAAGCATTCCATTTTCCGATTGACCCGAGATGGATGCCAAACTACCAGGGCGCATTTCTGGAACCTCTCGCTCAAAAATATCCATAACCACCTTCGAAATGCTATCCGATTTTGTGGATGTTGCGCTTATATCAATTTCAATGGTAGCAATTATATCGCCAGCATCAAACTCTGGTATATAGTCGGTTCCAAGCCCTTTACCCACCCATAGGCTCACTCCAAGAACTACTCCAACAATGGCTAAAGTAATGGTTTTATGGTATACTGCCCAGCCCAATGTTTTCTTATAAATTTTCTCAAGATAAAGGAACATATTTTCGCTGTACCGATACAAAAGACCCCGTTTCCTATCCTCGCCCTTTTTCTTCCCCTTTAGCAATCGCGACGATACCATTGGAGTAAGGGTTAGCGCTGTAATAAGCGAAGCTATCATTGTTACCGACGTTATTATGGCAAGCTGCTTAAACATTATACCAACTATTCCGCCCATAAAAATCATAGGAACAAACACCATAAGCGTGGTAAGTGTTGATGCTGTTATGGCAGAGGACATTTCGCTTGCACCAAAAATTGCTGCTTGAAAAGGTCTCGAACCCTTGTCGATATGCTGCGTGATATTTTCGAGAACCACAATTGAGTTATCAACCACCATACCCATGGCGATGATAAGCGACATAAGGCTAAATATGTTTATGGTCCAGTCAAGCATATAAATAAGGGTAAAAGCCGTTATTAGCGAAAAAGGAATGGTGAGAAACACAATGAGGCTTAAACGCCATTCTCTAAGGAAGGCAAAAACTACAATCACCACAAAAATAAGCGCGTACCAAAACGATTGGGTCAGATTTTTAATGCTTTCAGTAATTAGCTCGCCCGAGTTCATAATTTCACCAATTTCAATATCGGCGGGTAATGTTGGCAATATTTCATCAATCTTTTGTTGAACAGCCCTTACCACTTCGAGGGTATTGGCACCCGATTGGCGCTGAACCATAAGCCCTACACCTGGGCCCTTGCCTGTTCGCGAGTGCTCATCGAGCTGTTTAAACCCATCGGTAATGGTGGCCACATCCTTTAGCCTAATTACCCTATTGTTGAAGCTAATTAGCGCCAAGTTGCCCAACTCGCTAGCATCCTGAATATCGCCAGGGATACGAATGGCAAAATCGTTACTACCTACCCTAATATTTCCACCCGGAATGGTTATATTTTCTGCATTAAGTATTGTTTCAATTTGGCTAATTGAAATTTTGTATGCAGCCAGTTTTTGGGGGTCAACATCAACCTTAATTTCCCTTTTAGGGGTAGCCAGCACCATTACTGTTCCCACTCCAGGAATTTTTCGGAGCGGTGCCGCAATCTGGTCGTTTATTATTTTTTCGAGACCATTATAGCTATCATCAGCCGAGATACCATATACCAGCACTGGCATTAACGATGAGTTAATCTTGTAAATAACGGGGCATACGTCGCGATCTTCGGCGCGGTCCCCATGCCGCTGGAGGGCACGCCGCTCGCTCTCCCCAACGAGATCCTCGGCCCGCTCGCCATGCCCGATGTGGGAGTACTTGCAGCGTTCCTGATATGCTTCCTTGCGCTCGCCATCAACGATCTTGGGTCCATTCGATCGGTCGGCGGTCTTCTTTCGGCGGAC
>CALGIR010000167.1 GCA_937915475.1 uncultured Bacteroidales bacterium | reverse complement strand
GAGCAAAACGCAATTGTTTCGTTTATTGAGGAGAATAATCTTACCCATGCTATTTCGTATGGTTTTACCATTGAAGACGTACCCCCCATAGATATAAACCTAAACCATGGCGATAAAATTCGCTTTGGAAACACCACGCTTAAGGTTATTCACACTCCGGGACACTCTCAAGGGGGAATATGTTTGCTTTCCGAGGAAGATAATTTTATACTAGTGGGCGACACCCTTTTCCGTTCATCCATTGGCCGAGCTGATTTACCAGGCGGTAACTTCAATCAGCTTATCGAAAGTATTGAAACTAGGTTGTTAACTCTAAACCCTGACCTAAAGGTATACACTGGCCATGGCGAGCCCACAACCATTGGTTGGGAAAAGGAGAATAACCCTTTTTTAGCTAAACATTAACACTATACGCCTGTTTAGCATACAGTTTTAAGAACCAATGATTATGATATGCTAAATTGCAATCATTTTCTTAATTTTACTTCAAAATTACAAGTATAGCAATGTTATTGTTTTATAGAATTCAATAATTTAATCTCATAACTTAAAATCACATATATGTTGACTGAACGTTTTGTTACCCGCCACATTGGCCCCCGCGACAGCGAAATTGGTGAAATGCTAAAAGCAGTAGGGGTAAAAACTCTTGATGAACTAATTGACCAAACTGTGCCAAAAGGCATAAGAATGGATAAACCTTTAAACCTGCCAGAGCCTCTTTCCGAACAGGAATATCTTGCTAAAATCAAGGGAATAGCATCGCAAAATAAAATTTTCAGCTCATTCATCGGCATGGGATACTACAGAACCCATACCCCTTCGGTTATTCTCCGAAATATTTTTGAGAACCCAGGTTGGTACACCTCCTACACTCCTTATCAAGCAGAAATTAGCCAAGGTAGGCTCGAAGCTCTGCTAAACTTTCAAACCGTGGTTATGGATTTAACCGGAATGGAGATGGCAAACGCCTCCCTCCTCGACGAGGCAACCGCTGCTGCCGAGGCCATGCTAATGATGGAGAGCCTCCGCTCACGCAAAGCAGTAAAAGAGGGTCACAATATTCTGTTTGTTGATAGCGATATTTTCCCTCAAAACCTTGAGGTAATTCAGACACGTGCCAATCCAATGGGAATTGAGATTGTAACTGGATGCTATAGTGAGTATAAATTTACCGGAAAAGAGTTTGGTGTAATTGTTCAGTACCCATCGGCAAAGGGTAACGTTCGCGATTATTCTGCATTTGCCAAAAAGGCAAAGGAGAATGGAGCCCTTGTTACGGTTATTGCCGACATCCTTTCCCTTGCGCTTATAACCCCTCCGGGCGAATGGGGAGCCGACATTGTAGTGGGTAGCACTCAACGTTTTGGTGTTCCCATGGGATTTGGTGGTCCACATGCTGGTTTCTTTGCAACAAAAGAAGAGTACAAGCGCAATCTACCAGGCAGAATCATTGGAGTATCTATTGACAGGTATGGCAACAAAGCTTTACGTATGGCGCTACAAACACGCGAGCAGCATATCAAGCGCGAACGTGCCACCTCCAATATCTGTACTGCACAAGCACTTTTGGCCACAATGGCTGGTATGTACGCCGTTTACCATGGTCCCGAGGGCATTAAGCGTATTGCAACCCATGCTCATAGCGCTGCGGCTACAATTTCCAAAGAGCTAACCAAGCTTGGGTATAAGCAGAACGTTAAAACTGTTTTTGATACACTTGAGATTGAACTTCCCTCAGGGATTAAAGTTGATATGATTAGGCGCAAGGCAATTGACAAAGAAATTAACTTTAACTACAAGTCAAACGACACCATAGGAATTAGCACCGATGAGCTAACCTCTGTTTCTGAAATCAACAATATTATTGAGATATTTGCTGAGGCTGCAGGTAAATCAGCTGTTAAAATCAGCGCTATTGAAGAAACCAATGCAATTCCAGAAAATTTAAAGCGCAAATCGGAATACTTAACCGATAAAGTATTTAACATTTTCCGCTCCGAAACCGAGATGATGCGATACATTAAGCGCCTTGAACGAAAGGATATTGCACTAAATCACAGCATGATTTCACTAGGTAGCTGCACCATGAAACTCAATGCAGCTAGTGAAATGCTTCCCCTTAGCTGGATGGAATTCGGTAATATCCATCCATTTGTTCCAGCTGAACAAGCACAAGGATACATGGGTCTGATTTCTGAACTGGAAAAGCTTCTTGCAGAAATAACCGGATTTGATGCCATGTCGATGCAACCTAACTCAGGTGCAGCAGGTGAATACGCTGGGTTAATGGTTATTCGCGAATATCACAAAAGCCGTGGAGAGGAGCACCGAAATGTGGCGCTTATACCATCATCGGCTCACGGAACCAACCCTGCAAGTGCAGTAATGGCAGGTATGGAGGTTGTTATTGTGGAATGCGACGAGGATGGTAACATTTCGATTGAAGACCTTAAAGCCAAGGCCGAAAAACATAAAGACAACCTTTCCACATTTATAGTTACCTACCCATCAACTCACGGTGTATTTGAACCTGAGATAAAAGAGATGATGAAAATTACCCATGATAATGGGGGTCAGGTTTATATGGACGGTGCAAACATGAATGCTCAGGTTGGCTTAACCAGCCCTGGACTTATTGGTGCTGACGTTTGTCACCTTAACCTTCATAAAACTTTTGCCATACCTCACGGTGGCGGTGGTCCTGGTGTTGGCCCTATTGGCGTAGCAAAACATTTAACCCCATTCCTGCCCTCGC
>CALGIR010000166.1 GCA_937915475.1 uncultured Bacteroidales bacterium | reverse complement strand
CGGTTTAAAGTTCGGATGAATGTGGAAGGTTTACGTACAATCATATAAACCTTATTGCATATCCCAGATAAATAGGTTGCTTCTTCGCAGGCTGTATCGCCTCCACCAACCACAGCAACATTTTGTCCTTTATAAAAGAATCCGTCGCAAGTAGCACATGCAGAAACGCCTTGCCCCTTAAACTTTTCTTCCGACTCTAACCCCAGATATTTGGCGGTTGCACCTGTTGCAATAATAAGTGCATCGGCTGTAATAATCTTATCATCATCAATTGTAACCGAATAGGGTTGCTTTGATAAGTCGGCAGCAGTAGCCATCCCAAAGCGCACATCGGTGCCAAAGCGGGTTGCTTGCTTCTTTAAATCTTCCATCATAACAGGCCCGGTAATCCCGTCGGGATAACCTGGGAAGTTGTCGACCTCAGTAGTGGTGGTTAACTGCCCACCGGGCTGAAGTCCCTCATAAAGTACGGGGCTTAAATTTGCCCTAGCAGCGTATATGGCCGCTGTATATCCAGCAGGACCCGAACCAACAATTAGTACCCTTACATGCTCCGAAGGAGCATTGGTTTTAACCTTTTTACTCTCCTCACCCTTAGTCTCCAGAGGTTTAAATAATTCCATATCGATATTCTTAAATTAATTAATACACTGTTTTAAACAAAAGTAAAATGAAAGAGTTCACATTATGTTTATTATACAAAGTTAACTATCTATGGGAAAAAAACCGCAAAAAAGGTTTCTATAAAACGAATTGAATATACTTTGGTTTTTAGAAAAAGTGACTATCTTTGCACCGCAAATTTGTTCGGGGTGTGGCGCAGTTGGCTAGCGTACTTGCATGGGGTGCAAGGGGTCGGAAGTTCGAGTCTTCTCACCCCGACTATTTGAAATACAACATTTGCCTAAAAGCCCGTTAAACAAGAGTTTAGCGGGCTTTTTATTTTTAGGATAATCGATATTTGCACTACAAATTTGTTACACTTGTGCTACATTTCAGAAAAATTGTAGAACGGAATATAGTTTTTAGATTGCATGGCTAACGCCTCTTATGTTTGACTCTCCTATTTATCATGGACCTAATGCACTCCCTCGGTAATCGTGCTTATTTAAAGGGTCTCTTTTTTCTTTTCGTAAAATGATAACAAGTTTTGCTTAACGACATACTTTGGCGTAGGCCATGGTTATATTTAATGCAAAAACTTATGAAAACTACCTACAACTTTATTCTAAGCAACCTACTTTGGAACTCAGAAGACAATGAGTTTATTGACGGTTTTTGCAACGAACTGGTAGAAAAGGGCGTTGTTATAGAGGTTGAATACCTGACCGAGCAATTGTTTACTACCGAACCTTACGCTGAGGTAAAAAACCTACTCGACCAAACCAAAGAAGCATCACACCTAAAACTAAAACACGTACATGCTCAAGATTTTGAGGGTGCAGCATTGGCAAGAAGCAAGGAACGCACACTTATAGCGGAGATTGAGAAAGCTGGATTTAACTTCCATCATCCGCAGAGGAGTGGGTTTGCACTTTACCATGTTGATGCGGATAAGAAAGGACGAAAACTTAAATTTTTGGTGCACACAAACAGTGAGGAGTTTATAGCATTTATTGAAGGGATAAGGGAGGGGGGGGGTGCGGTAAACGGTAAACGGTAAACCCTATTTAGGGAAGCTCAGGTTGAGTGGTGAGTGGTGAGCATCAAACGCTATACGGGAGTGTTCAGAAACCTACCGCACCAGGCTGATAGCATACTTATTGGGTACTCCTGTCGACTTGCCTTGAATAGATTTGGTATTTGCTATGCTACATAGGTGACAGGGCTACGCCCCTTAATCAATTCTCCGCATTACTTTCTACGAAGATATCAGGACTAACGTCCCTGATAAATTGTTGAAAATACTGTTATCCATTTTTCGCCTTTACTTTCTCTTTGATGAGAAAGTAAACAAAGAATCAAGGTAAAACGATGCTGCCATACGCACTGCCAGGCTTCGTCTTCGCTCAGCATAAAACTTGCAACTTCAACTAATTAAAACAAAATATTCGGAAATTGAAGAAAAAAGCAGAATGCTTTACTGATAAACAGACTGGTAATTAGAGAAATACCAGCAACCATCATTTAAAGAGGGCAAAAGTTCCCATAGCCACATCTAGATCTATTCCCTTTTGTATTAACTCAGAATGCGCAATGAGCGACGAAAGGAAACCCTCCATCTGCCTTATATCAAGTTCATCTTTTTCTGCTATAAATTGCAAAACTTGTTCGGAAATACTTCTGCCAATTGCTTTATTTTCAAGTATTCGAAACCTGCTTTCAAAATTGGGGTTTTCGATTAATGTAGTAACACCGCCATTCAATCTTGATGCTAATCTATGGATAAAGCCATTGGCTTCTGTAATAGGAATGTCTGATGTTACTAAAACCTGATGCTGGTTTTGGAAATGAGAATTCAATATATCAACAAGCATCCCTTGAGAAACCTCCCTATCCTTAAAGCATTGAAAGTCATCAATTATTAACACTTCGAATGACTTGAACTGTGCGAAAAATTCGTTTCTTTTATTGGTAATTATTGCATTTGTAATTTGTGAAAGAAAATCGGCAGCGTTAATATAAATGCTTAATCTTTCGGGGAGTTTCTGCCTTATCTCATTTAGAATTGCTATTGCTAAATGGGTTTTCCCAAAACCTTTATTACCAATGAGGACAAGGGGATTTGGAGTGGCAGACTCTTTTGGATTGCAAAATTGCAATGCCGATTCGTAGGCAAAACGATTAAAGTCACCAACTACAAATGTTTGGAACGTTTTAAGGGTATCAAAAGTGGAGTTTGTATTTAATTCCGCGGTATCCATATTTACCTTTTCCATATCTGCTGTTTTTTTTAAACCTTTTATATTGATTCGTTCGTCCTCTAAATCAGGGCTAAATGCCTTGTCAATCAATATTTCAATTGAAAAGTTTTGATTTTTCAATGCCTCAACTTCTGAGCTGAATAGTTCCCAATAATGATTGACAAAGGGATTTAAAACCAAATCATTTGTAATTCTATTCAACTCCTTTAAATCGTACACCTTCATAGTTTTACTAGTTATAGTATTCAATTTCGCGTATTGTGGTTTGAGTTAATGCACCATCAATTGTATGTTCTCTTGTAATCCAATCACCATGCATATTACAATCATAGCTAAACTTGTAATTTGTTGTACTATTTAAGTTATAATCGTATGCAGTTTTATTTGTAACGCATTCAACTAGAAGATTTTCCTTGTATTTATACTCTTTTCTAATAAGTATTCCGTAAGGTTTACCTTCAATAGCCTTATAACGGGAATATGAATATGGTTTACCAAATTCATTAATTTTTACATATTCCTTGTGGTAATTTTTCTCAAAAAAATAATGGCACCTTACTTTACTAACAGTGCCAAGACCATTGTACCTGTATTTTGTGTCAACAAATGAGTCATCGGGCTTACATATAAATTCACCTATTAACTCGTTATTCGAATTGTAGTGAAAGTTTATATGCCCCAACGAATCCCCATTTCTATCATACCTATCTATAGTACTCAATAGACCATTATCTTGATAGTTGTATTTATACAGAAACATTTGTCCATCCTTACTGTTGTTGATGGAAACTCGTTTTAACAAACCATATTCGTAATGATATTTTTCCCAGGCAGTTAGCTTATTGTTTTTGTTGAAGTGCTTGATTAACACAATATTTCCGAAATCTGTGTATTTATTTGTAATCTCGTTACGGTATTTAACCGAATTGTTAACACCTTCCTTTATAAAATATCTTGTGCTAGTAATTGATTTTATGTTGGGGGCAATAAGCTGATTTAGATAAATAGGTACTGAGTGATATTTTACACATGTTTTTAGATGTATGTAATTATGTTTTACTAGTTTAATGAAGCATTTTGATACCGTTTTTAAACTTGAAAGTAGATTTATTTTCTCTGGAATATTCGTACTGTATAGCGTATCATAAGTTTCGGTTAAGACGATACTCTCTTCGTTCCATTTTTTTGAAAATACAACAAGCAACTCTTCGTCAATGCACAATCTTCTTTTACTAAGATAGACCGTACCGCTTCCAAATTTTAACCTGTCAATAATTAGTGCATCCTTTAGCAAAACATTGTTCATTATGATTAACTCACAGGAGTCGAGAGCCTTCTCCATTAATACGCTAAAAATGAAGCTGAAATCACAAGGAGAATCCAATGATTTGTCATCAGGAAAATCTTTGTAGTATTGGTATTCTCTACTTTCAACAAAACCATCTCTGTAGGCTATAAAGTGCTTCCTTTCAATAGTTTTGCCATTTTTGCCGATTAACAGCCAAGCAATTTCCTTGATTTTTGCATCGATTAGCTCAACGCCAGTATAGGGCAAAATGAAATTATCCTTAATTCCCTCTACCCTTATATCGAGAAATAGGTACATAGCAACTAGAGTTCTATTTCGTTACTATTCCTGTTAAAAAGCCCTAGAAGTCTGAGTCCTGTACATTTTTCGAGTATGCTATTTAGCGAACTATCTATTTGGGCAGAATGACTTGGCTGCTTTACAACGATATAAAACCTGCTTGTACCTAAACCTGTGTAAAGAACCTGTACTAAGTTTTTATTTTGGATAGATAGCAGCTCCTCAACTTCGCTGATTTTTGATAAAATTTGTTGCTCAACTTTGCCTGTACGGGCTGTGTGCTGGTAGATTACAACCGTTTTCTTTGCGGTTGAATACAGCTCTTGCAGCTCATCAAGGAGTAAATACTTCTTAGCGTTTGAACTGACTGGCGATACTGATTTGGGAATTATTCCATTGTCGGGGTCGTTGAAAACAACATCGCAGGCTTTAAGCGAAGCTAGGCTATTTTTAAACCAGCTGTCTCTTGCAATATTTAATGCAATTGGCTCAGCATAAAAGTTATTAATATGGGGCAAAACGCCAAACTCAGCTATGCTGTTAATATCTCTATTGCCCTTTACAACTAATGTGCGAAGCTTATCGAATAGAGCTGGGTCGGCACTGCGAATGTTATACTTATCGGCAATAAGGTAATCGGTATGTTTACCATCGCCGCTGTTACTTTTTAGCTCTTTATTAGTGGGTTCAACAAAGTACCAATTAACGCCAACCTTTAAGCCCGAAAGGGCTAATTGTTTTAGCAGGAAATACTTTGTAAAATCGCCAATATCTCCAACGTATCTATTTTGCATACTCCTAATTATTTAGTGTATGCGCAAAAGTATTACGTCACTACGCCAAAGCATGTCGGAGTAAAATTCTATTTTACAAAATCTTTAAATGCCTTGAAAATAACATCATTGTATGGCAACAGAAACGAACCTGTTTCATTATTACCTAGGATGCTTACACCTTTATTTTCATTCCAATCACTCCCTAGTTTCCAAGCGATATAAGCGTCTAATTCATCGTCATTTTTAATTGATGGCATTTCTTCGAAACATTTTATGGCTTTAAGGGATTTGATTATTTCCTTCCGTGCAGAGGCAGATTTCTTGTATTTCCAATTAATTATATCTTCTGTAGGTTTACTTTTTTTAATAATCATCCACATTGCAAGTGCAGGGTGGACTTCTGTTATATAAATTCCATTTTCAGACTTCTTTGTAACTTTCTGAGAATCATCGGCAATCAAAGTGTATTTTGATTGAGAATTAGAAAAATTATTTAACCTTGGAAGCCCTAATATGTATTGTGAAATTGCCCAATGCGAGCATCCTGCGTAGCCCAAAACAGATATTCCTTTTGGAGGGGTTATATCCTCCATATAGTTAAAAAAGTATTCAATGGGTCGCATATATAGAGGAGAATATTCTTTGGGCTTACTCTTGGGGATAGAGGGAAACGTAAGAGGTGCATCCCAACAAATAAGTGCTTTCTCATTTAACTTATCAATATAATCCTTTAAGCCAACATAGTCTTTTTGCATAAACTTCTCGCCATCATAAATCGTTGAGTTTTTTGAAGGTGCTGGGTCTATTCCAATCACTTTGAAATCTTTCATTATCAGTATTGTTTAAGGTTTGTATGTAAGATTTCTTTAATTTCATCAACCAACCATTCTGGCTCAATTACTTTTACCCTATCTCCGTGTTTTAGTATATGTTGGGTTAGCTCGTAATTAGGAATAACATCTATTGAGATACGGGTTTCCTTATCGTTATCGATTAAAACCTGTTGCGATGTATGTAAAGGAAGGGTTTGTATGTACTTCCCTTGCTGGGGTGTAAACGATAGCACTACTCGTTGTATAGTGCTGTTTGAGTAAACTAAACCAATGGTGTTTTTAAACTTTTCAAGTGGGTTTAACCCATCATCTCTTACAAATTTTTCAGCGGTAAGCATAAGGTTCTCTATTCGGTCAATTCCAAATGTTCTAAAATCGCCTAAACCCTCAACTATCCCAAAAACGTACCATCGATTTTGGTACTCTTTTAGCAGGTAAGGCTGAATTTGATAATGCTTTGTGCTGTTTTTCTGAAAACTGAAATGGTCGAATGCTACAACAATATTTTCGCGAACAGCTTTTAGTAGGGGCTTTAAATTCTCAATTCCCACAAGTCCCCCTTCACCGTCAAACGATATGTATTCCAGTGTTTTCTTACTATCGTGTAAACTCTCGGTAATTATATTTGCTGTATTTACTAATTCAAGAAATCGGATGAACGATTCAACGTTTATGCTCTTTTCAGAATCTATATAATAACCGTTTTTTAACCTGTTATAGCTTATTTCAACTCCAAATTCAAGGCGTATCTGTTCAAAATCTCGTTGAACTGTTCGGTCGCTAATTTGAAAACCTTCTTGCGAAAGGCATTCTTTAATCTCTAAAAAGGATGGAAAAGTTTTGCCTTTAACCTTTTCAATAATCAAATAATAGCGTTTTATTGTTCCTTGTTGTGACATTTTCTATTTATTGTAATTGTTCTGCAGAATAAATTCGTGATACACTTATTGCAGAGCATGGGCTGTTTAATATTTCCACTCTGTGTGCCTAAAGGGTAATCTATTTAATTCGTCTCTATGAAATCTCCATTTTGGCATAAACTTATTCATGTAGGCTACAAAGACCTCATTGTGTGTAGGCTCGAGCAAGTGCGCTAATTCGTGAACGATTATATACTCGATGCACTCCAATGGCTTTTTTGCCAACTCTAAATTGAGCCATATTCTTTTGGCTGTTGTATTGCACGAACCCCATTTGGTTTTCATCTTCTTTATGCGAAATTCGTTGGATTGTACGCCCATCACTTTTTCCCATTTCGATATTAGTTTGGGCACAATTTTATTTAATTGATTGCGATACCATTCTTCTAAAATCTCTTTTCGCTTATCCTCTGAAGTATTTGGGCGTACATATACCTCAATGGTGTTGTGCTTTAGAATAACTTTTGGTGGCTTGTTGTGTATTTTCACCTCTAATAAATAGCGCTTGCCTAAAAAGTAGTGGCTCTCTTTGGTTAAGTATTCGCGTGGTGTTTCCCTCTCCTGATTTCTGAAAACTTCTTGCTGCTTTCTTATCCACTTTAATTTATTCAATGCAAATACCCGAATGGTATCTAAATCCATTCTGTTGGGAGCTGAAATACGAACCCTACCATTTGGCGGATATACACTTAGATGGATGTTTTTTATATCCTTTTGTTCTACTTCAATTGACAATGGATAATTATCAGTTGATAAATTTATAATCTTATTTTCGTTTTTTTTCACCACTAGCCTTACTGGTTTTTACTATTGAGATTAATAGTTTTAATAGCTCTTTACAATCATTAACAATTGATGTATAAAGGACATTATCAATATAATTAGAATGATAAAGTAAATCTATCCAATATTCAGATTCATTTGCTTCCTTTAAAGATATGGATAGTTTATGAATAAAATCTGCTTTACTCTCTGCATGTTCTGCTTCCCTTATCAGTGCACCAATAGATGTACCACTTCGCAAAAGCTGCTTACTCATTATAAATTCTTTCTTCTCCTCCACCAAGAACTTATATAAATTCACTATACGTAAAGCAAAATCAAAACTCTTATTTTTAACTATATTCTCCCTCATAACCCCAAATTATCAATTATCCATTATCAATTGTCAATTATCAATTATCAATTATCCATTATCCATTCCTAATACTCTTTCTGTTCTCTGATGATATTAAAAACTGCCTCCACTTTTTTCTTTATCGCATAAACTTCCTCTTTCTCATTGACAATATCCACGCCTGTGTCTACTGCATAGGATGCCAATTGCTTATATATCTCAGCTTTAATCTCTCTTTCTTTAGGTAAGTTGCCACGCCACCCATCTCTTTTTACATTTTTTACCGCACCATCAATCTGCATGGCTAAGCTTTCATCCTTACCTAAATTATTATATAAAGCCCTTTGTGCAGAGGTGACTAATGTTTCGGGAGTTTCTTCGCTTTTACCTTCGTTTGCTTTTTTAGCTAAATCTGCAATCTTCTTTAAATACTCCCCATAACTTATAGCGTTCGCTTTGCGTTCTTTTATTATTGCTGCTAAAAGTTTTGACATTTTTTCGAAAAATGCGGGGTCAGTTAAATGCTCTTTGATTATTTTTTTTCGAACGTTATTTTCAATCGTTTCTGCAACGGCACCTTCATTCGACCTTATCCCTTCAGGCATCGAATTAATAGCATCTGCAATGCCCGATTTTACGATAATATCCAATAGAGGCATATCCGCAAAAGAAGAGATGGTTTTTGAATCCTTTGCTTGAATATAGGTGTCTATTAAATGGCGCATATCTGCCTCGTAGGTCTTTAAATCTAGTGTTTCACCACTTGCTTGTCTTATTTCTTCACGTAGCTTTAGGTAGTAGTCTAATTCCCTTTTGATACTTGTCGTTTCTCTTTCGGTATAACCAGCCTCTTCCATCTCATCCGCAATATTTGCATAGGCACGTATTAAGGCCACCGTTTTTTTATACAAAGCAGTTCGTTGTGGTTCCTTCGCCTTTAACTCTTCTTCTATCTCCGTATTGCCACAGAAATAGTGAATGTATGCCAAGGTATCTTTTGGTGGTGCAACTGGTTCACATAAAATATGTATCTCTTCCAAAGCATTGTCTAAACGTTCTTTACCGAGCTTTATACGGTCTTGAAGCATAATATCTATGTCCGTGGTTTCAAAATCCTCAT
This sequence comes from uncultured Bacteroidales bacterium, assembly GCA_937915475.1. Lineage (GTDB taxonomy): Bacteria > Bacteroidota > Bacteroidia > Bacteroidales > Tenuifilaceae > Perlabentimonas. Next base: position 16,369 of record CALGIR010000166.1, on the reverse strand, counting down.
AATCTAACTCGGAAGTATATACCTGTAAAGCGCCAGTTCCATCCTCATTTACCAGCTTTTTAAACAAGTCTTTATAATCTACTATATACCCAAACTGTTTGTCGTCTGTATCCAATCTATTAACTCGGCAAATGGCTTGAAACAGACCGTGGTCTTGCATACTCTTATCGATATACAAATAGGTGCAGCTTGGCGCATCAAATCCAGTTAATAGTTTAGATACCACAATTAAAAGCTTCATATTGGCAGGTTCATCACAGAACTTTGCTTTTGCCCAATCTTCATATTGCTCGGTTGTTTTTGAACCCAATACCTTTTGGTACAAATTATACATAAACTCCTTCTCGCTGTCTGTAGTAGCTCCAGTATCTTCTGTTGTAATATCGCTTGTTTGTGGGCTGTATGAAGTAACAATGGCGCACTTGCCCTTTAATTCCGAATTTGTATTTTTAAATAACTCGTAATATTTACAAGCCTCATAAATGGAACTTGCTACTAAGATTGCATTTCCATTTTGAGATGATAAACGTGGTTTTGTAGAAAAATCAAAAACTATATCCGCCACGATTTTTTCCATACGAGAACGACTGCTCAACACTTTTTGCATTGTTCCCCATTTCTTTTTGATTTCTGATTTTTGGAAATCATTTAAGCCTCTCGTCTTCGCTTCAAACCATTCGTCTATTTTTTTCTGGGAGGAGAGGCGTTGGTCTATATCTCTTGCTTCATACACCAAATCTAAAATAACCCCATCGTCCACACCTTCATTAAATTTATACGTATGGATATATTTACCAAATACTTCTAAACTGGTTTGTTTGTCTTTCTTCAATAGCGGCGTACCTGTAAAACCGACAAAAACCGCATTGGGTAACATCGCTTTCATTGTACGGTGTAAACGACCACTTTGTGTGCGGTGGCACTCATCTACAAAAACAAATAATTCACCCACCGTTTGTGACGGCTGGCTTTTCAATTCTTTGATAAATTGGTTGAAGTTGCCTGCGTCTTTCTTTCCAAACTTATGTACTAAGGAGCATAGTAATCTTGGTGTGGGAGTGCTCAATTTATGCATTAAATCTCTACCGCTTTTGGTGCGATAAATCTTTTCATCTGCATCTTTAAAAACGCCCTCTATTTGTTTGTCTAGCTCGTCACGGTCTGTTAATATGACCACTCTAGCGTTGGGATTGTTTTCTAAAATCCATTTTGCCAAATAGACCATAACAATGCTTTTTCCGCTGCCTTGGGTGTGCCATATAATGCCACCTTCATAACGGTTAATGTGTTTTTGAGCTTCTTTAACGCCGAAGTATTGATGTACCCTGGGTAGCTTTTTAATTCCACCATCAAACAGAACGAAATTGTATATTATTTCTAAAAAACGGTTTTTATCACACATTTTTAGAATATACTTATCCAACAAGTTTCTGCTATTATCCAAAACATCTTCCTTCCAATTTAGATAATATTTTTCAGGGGTTTTTATGGCTCCATAGCGCAAGCCTTCTGTGTCGTTACCTGCAAAAAGATATTGAACTGTAGCAAAAAAAGGTTCGATAAAATGGTCTTGTTGGTTGGTGATATTCTGACGGATACCGTCATTGATAGTTACCGTACTCCTTTTTAGTTCTAATACCGCTAATGCAATACCATTTACATAAATAACTATATCGGGTCTTTTTGTTTTATTGCCTTTTATAGTAACCTCTTCGGCAATGGCAAAATCATTTTTATCCCAATTCTCCCAATCTATAAAATGAACTTTCTCCGTATTTTTGCCAACTTCTGTTTTGATATCTGCACCATAACGTATTAGCTCATACACGTTCTTATTGGTGGTATATAGACTGTCGCTAAAGTTAACAGCCGTTGTTTTTAGCTCGTAAATGGCTTTTGTGATTTGGGCAGTTGTGTAACCTTTGTTTTGTAAATAAGTTGTAAGTAGTTCCTCTTCAATATTGCTGTTGCTTTCTCGGTCTGCCCAATTCCCTAAATAATTATACCCCAACTCCTCTTGAAAAAGCTTAACGATACGGTTTTGTGTGATGCGTTCAATTTGTCCGATGTTGTTCATAACATTTTTTTTATACTCGTAATCCCGTGATATATTTACCTGTGCTTACTTGACTTTGCTTTATTTAAAATCCTTCCCTATTTACAGATTCTCTGTTCTTCTACTTACAAGTTTTTTGTACTTTCCCTATTCGGATTCTCTTTATTCTTAGGATGCCGTAATCGTTTTATTTCTAAGCTCTGTGCTCCAAAATTTAGAAGCAATCCTAAATCTACATTATAAGCCACTAAATAGTTTAAGCCTTGTGCTAGGTGTACGTCTTCCAGTTTCACCAGTGCTTTTAGCTCAACCATTATTTTGTTTTCTACCAAAAAATCTACTCTTCTACTCCCTATGGAAAAACCATCATAAAATAATGGCATTTCCAATTCTCTATCAAAGTTTAATCCTTGTTTTTTCATTTCTATCGAGAGCGCTCTCTGATAAATAACTTCCTGAAAACCATTGCCCAAGGTGCTATGAACCTTCATAGCACAGCCGATTATTTGGTAGGTTAAATCATCTTTTATTTCCTCTCTCTTCTCCATATTGTCAGAATTTGGATTTGTTGGATTAATGGATTGCTAGATTATTTTATCCTACATTCCCTAATCCGAAATACTCAACTCTTCTAAGTACCATTCCATTATTCTTCATTATAACCATCAAACTTAATTAATCACTGGATTAATACAACCTATTGTTCAAACCTCAAAGTGCCAATAGCTATCACATATCCTACATACCCCAATCTTAAAATCCAAACATCCAAAAAATCCCAATTCAGACAGTTAGCCTAATTTTACCCGTTAACAACTGTTGCATTAATCCTTGTTTTAGCAATTTATATTTTGATAGCTTTTGTTCTATTTGTGTTATTTCTGTGTCCATATCGGAAAGGATGGTGGCGATGTGGGTTTGTTCTTTTAAACTTTTAGGCTTGTTTAATTCGACAGTTTTTACTAATTCTTTATTTAGGTTAAGTACACCACTGCCTGAAGCCTTCATCAAATATTGATTAAAGATATCTTTGGACATCAAAGTGTAATATAAAAATTCTCTATCGAAAGAACTTTGATAATTTTGAAGTACTAACCAACCATCATGAATGCAACCATCAATTTTTAAAATATATGGTCTGCCGAACGACATAGAATTAGAAAGTAAAAAGTCTCCAATATATACTTTGCGAGAGTTAATAGCTCCTTCTGGAATGATTTTTTCTTTACTACTTGTAATGTACTTACTACTTGAACTTGTATCACCAATTTTAATCCAATTGATACCATTAGATGATGAGGTTATATAATTATGAATAGGTCTTGGAGAACCACCTCTATTAACATCAATTACATTATCAAGCTTGACTCTTTCCCAACCTTCCTTCGGCGTTAACAACTGCTGCATAGCGCCTTGTTTAATGGCTCTTTTTTTAGCGAGCTTTTGTGTGATGGCTTGTATTAAGTTATCGGTATCGCTTAATACTCGGGCGATGGCTTTTTGTTCTGGGAGGGGAGGGAGTGGAAAATCAAAATGAACAAAGTCTTTTTGATATAAATGTGAAATGGTTGAGCCTGCAGTAAGTCTTGAAAGGAAATCTGCAAAATGATTTGACATTAAAACATGATAAAAGTATTTAGGGTTAAATGATTTATTCTTTGGACGAATTACAAACACACCACTATTTAAAGTTGTAGGCTTAGGCACTTTGTCCACATATGCAACTTTCCCTATTGTACCATCTTTGGTTACTAAAACATCTCCAATATGAACTTGAATATTTTTGTCTTGATCATATCTGTTCTTTTCTACAAAGACACAATTATTCCAATCAATAAAGCCATTTTTAAAATCAGTACCTGTGATTAAACAATAATTACCTGTATTTAGATATTCAGTAGTTGTTAATCCTTGCCATCCTATTCTTGCTTTTAGAATTGCTGATTCACCTAGACTTAATTCATTCCAATCTGATTGACCTATAGATGATCTATTATTTACTTCCATACAAATCCCATTTTTTCAAGGTGCGCATTTACTTTACTCTCTAAATCTTCCACCTCTTTATCAATAACAGGCAATGGGTTTGCGTAGCGTTCTGCCAATTCATTTACTCGATTGGTTAAACGCTGGCTGATGTGGTCTATCTCTTCTTTTATGGCACTTCCTATGGATTGCATCCATTTGTCGTTTACCACCAGTTGCTTTATCTGCTCTTCTGTTAGGGAGGGGTATTGGGCATAGAGTTTTTTGTCTAAGTCGGCTTCTACTTCCTTTATCTGTCGGTTGGTTTCTGTCTGTTTGTCTAATAACACAATGTATTGTTTGAGCACTTTTAATTCATCGGCTGTATCTGTTTCTCCTTTCAACTCTTTGATACGTGCATTTACATTGCCTTTGTTTACTCTTTCCATTTCGGCAAAATAGCCCTCTTCACCGCTGTTCTCTTCTTCTAATTCTATAAGCTCAGCCGCAACGGTTTCTTTTTCTGCTTGCAAAACTTCTAACGCCTCTTTTTCTGTTGTAAAGTAGCGGTTAATCACCAACTCTTTAGGCAGAAGGTCACACGTCCAGCCTTTGTCTACTTTTCTTTTGGCTTTGCCACTTTCTACAATAATCCGATAGGTTTTAGCTTCCCAGCCATCTTGGGTAATTAGATAGCTGTCGTCTTGCATTACCTCAAACCAATAGGTCATTAGATGTTGGTACATTACGTATTTATCAATCAACGCTTTGTTGGCGTATTGTGCTAATAGATTTTCTGATATGTTGTGAATGAGTTCTTTTGGATTAAAACCTTTCTCTAAAGCTTTTAGTGTTGTTGTACTTTCGGTTTTCCATTCATTAAAAAGCGCATCCATTTCGGTTGTGAATTCCACAAACTCGGGATGTTCAAAAATGGTGTTTTTAATCTCTTCTTTGTCCACTTTTAAATGGGAGTAGTTGGCTCTATCGCTCTGAGTAAACAGTGCAGCCTTTATAGAGGGATAGACGTCCCAAAAACGTTGTAAGGCATCAATATCTGCATTGGGAATGCCGCCCAACAGATGGGCTTCAATATCTTGTACATCTTCTTTCTCTTGACTTTCGATATATCTTGGAATGTTGAGATTGAACTCATTGGCTTCAATTTCTGTAATTGAGACCATTTTGCTATAGCCTGGTATCTGCTCTTCGTGGTTAAACACATCGGCTACGCGGTGAATGTCTTGCTCTCGCAAGCGGTTTTTATTGCCCTCTTTTATAAATCCTTTTCCTGCATCTATCATAAAAATACCTTTTCGGTTTTGGGCATTTTCTTTGTCAATTAAAATAATGCAAGCTGGAATTCCTGTACCATAAAACAGGTTGGCAGGTAAACCTATAATACCTTTTATGTAGCCTTTACGGATTAATTTGGTGCGAATTACTGCTTCTGCATTACCTCTAAACAGTACGCCGTGCGGTAGAACGATAGCGCCTTTACCGTTGCGCTTTAAGGAGCGTACAATGTGTAATAAAAAGGCATAGTCTCCATTTTTGGAAGGTGGAATGCCATAATCTTGAAAGCGGTTGTAGGGATTGTCTTCGGGCAAATTTAGTCCGTTGCTCCAACGCTTGTCGCTAAACGGAGGATTGGCCACTACATAGTCGAAGGTTTTTAAATTGTCGTTGTCTTGGTTTTTAAACAATGGATTGGCTAATGTATTTCCCTGTTTGATTAATGCCGTAGGCTCATTGTGCAAAATCATATTCATTCGTGCCAAACCAGAAGTTGCTGCATCTTTTTCCTGACCGTACAAGGTGACTTTGCCGTTGGCTACATCGCTGATTTTCAAGAGTAGAGAGCCCGACCCACAAGCAGGGTCATATACTGTAGTTTCGGCAGTGGTTTCTACTTTGTGTATGCCAATAATCCTTGCCATTATTCGGCTTACTTCGGCAGGCGTATAAAATTGACCTTTACTCTTACCACTTTCTGTGGCAAAATGACGCATTAGGTATTCGTAGGCATCGCCTAAAATATCATCACCCTCTGCTTTATTTTTACTAAAATCAAGACTTGGATTTTCAAAGATGGCTATCAGATTGCTGAGCCTGTCCACCATCTCTTTTCCGCTTCCCAATTTGGAAACATCGTTAAAGTCTGGCATATCTGCCAACTGATTGGCTTCGGCAATGGGGGCAATAATTTTTTTGTTGATTTGGTCACCAATATCGGTCGTGCCTTTTAAAGCAACCATATCCTCGAAACTTGCCCCGTTTGGAATTGTTATGGGTGCAAAGGGCTGACCTGCCCATTTGTCGCTAATGTATTTAATAAAGAGCATAACCAACACATAATCTTTGTACTGGCTTGCGTCCATTCCACCTCGTAGTTCGTCACAGCTTGCCCAAAGGCTGCTGTATAATTCGGATTTTTTAATTGCCATTTATTTTGATTTTCTGTTATTCGTTTTCAAAGTTAGTTTTCCTTCTGTCTTTTCTGTCTAAGGGTTGGGTTTATTTTTGTTGGAATGAAACACCTAACTTGTAGGTACAGTAAAATCCTACTCCAAAAACAAGCAGGATTTTGAAAAACAAGACAAATGTCTACTTCTCTCCAAATATACCAATTTCCCTTTACGATAACCCCTTTCTGTATAGCTATTCGTTGAATACTAGCATTTCACTATTGGTGTTTACTTGTGGGTTGATTAAGCTTAAATTGGTTGAGCGTAATTAATAGCTGCACGCATTAAATATTAACTGAAAAAACAATACTATTTGCTGCGCTAGGCATCCAACCTATCCCCACAATACTCCTTCCTATCACAACTTTTGCAGTGAGCACCTTGCTAACAGTGTCGAACTGAGTTATGGCGCTTTCAACAATATCGTAGAGTTTAAAAATCGTCGACTTTTTTTGGTAATACCACCCTCTCAATATACCAGTATTCGCCATCGAACTGCAGTTCCATTTCGCCAGATCCGCAGAAGCGTTGTTTTTGCTGAGTAATGTCAATAGTGCCAATAAAATCGGCGGTGAAGTGTACGTGGGCTTTTTCGCCTTCAATATTTATGCTGGTAATGGCAAAATCAAGTTTCTCGAATGAGGTGAACGAGTCGCTGAAATGCTTAAGGTAGCTTTCTCCCTTAAGGTTTTCAGCTAGGTGGTGGGCATAAAAGTTGTACTCTTTCGTAAGGAAGAAGTGAAAAAAGTTGCTGCAATCGTTTCCTATGTTATGCTCTTGGTTGGGATAAAACTCCTCGTAAATAAAGCAGCTCATCATACCTGGCATATTAACGTCATCCACCTCTTGATGGATTAGCTCCTCCATAATAAACCTATAGAGTTCCCTGTCGGTAACATCGCAAAGAGCATCGAGTGAAATGCTATTCTCGTTAAGGAGATTTCTGACATTTTTTAATGCCTCAGAGATTTTATCATCGGGTATAGAATCTTCCTTTTCAAACACAGGATTTTTGAGCCTTTGACTAATGGTTACACGCTTTCCCGAATGGAACTGCTTTTCAAACTCCTCGATATTCTTTAGAAACTGGTTCTCAATTTCGGGCGATACTTTGCTACCACCATCAGGCCCAGAAAAGTAAGCACCATGCTCGGCCATAAGCTTCATTTTAAAAAATAGATTCTCATCCTTTAGCTCTTCATTATCAAACTTGTTATCATCATTATCCATATTTCGAAAATGTATTTAATTTACTGGTTATGTTTACTGGTTATGAAGTTAGGAGTATCACTTTTCGAATATCAATCAGTAAACTGGTCAAAATTTTCTAACTATAAACAATTTTATCTTTCTGGCTTATTCTTTGATTCATCCTAAACATCATCGCTATCCCACATCTCCCTATAGTAATTTATATAGTCAGCAGTTGCCTGCGGATTAATATCCCAATAATATCGGCATAATTCTTTGTATAGCTGGAGCATTCTTTCGTCATAACAAAAATCGAGCATATAATTTAGGGTTAATTCTATTTGCTTAACATCAGTTATTTGGCTATTTATAATATTATCAGTTATGATCTTAAATTCATTAAACGCCTGACTGGTAATATTTTGATAGTTTTCGGTAATCTTTTTTATCTCTCCTTCCATAGTTTTACATCGCCTAATTGATAACACTCACCCATCCAACCTATCCCCACTGAGGTGGTCTAGTTTGACTAGACAGATTTCTACTTAAACATAGTTTTTTCCTGCTTTTTATGAGGTTTAACATACTAAATATTATATTGCCAATTAAAATGCAGGCCTTTTTGTGCATATAGGAGTATTAAGAATTAGCCAACTATTTCGCATATTTGCCTACCCTATTTGGGTTAATAATATATTGTTCCCAAAGAGTGAACCTTTTAGGATGTTTTACAGTTAGATAGATATCTGATTATTAACAGCAAACCATAAACTAATGACAAAGAGAACCATGCTTAAATCAATTATTGCTGCAACCATAATTCTTTGCTCGTGTGCAAGCAAATCGAATAAAAATACCGAACCAGATAATAGGGGTTATATTGTTAAGGTTGGTCAGATGGCTCCTGATTTTACGACTATACTTACCGATAACACAAGTTTTACTCTTTCGGATAATCGCGGAAAGGTTGTAATGCTCCAGTTTACTGCCAGCTGGTGTGGCGTATGCCGCAAAGAGATGCCGCATATTGAAAAAGACATTTGGCTACCACTAAAGGATAAAGGACTTGTGCTTGTTGGCGTTGACAGAGGCGAACCCATTGATAAGGTTATTGATTTTGCCAAAAACATGGGGACAACCTATCCTCTAGCCCTTGATGAGAAATCTGAAATATTTGAGCTTTACGCACACAAAAGTGCTGGCGTTACACGGAATGTTATAATAGACAGAGACGGAAAAATTGTGTTCCTAACCCGTTTGTTTGATGAGGAGGAATTTAAGCAGATGATTGAGGTAATTGAAAATCTACTTGAAGAATAGCACAGCTAAATACTGCGCTAATTTTCTCATAAAAAACTTGCTTACTCTTTTAACTTTTCAACCAATCGCTTAATCATAGGAAGCATGGTTGCTGGGTTTGTTGCCGAGAGCAGGTTGTTATCCTCCACCCAATCGGAGCCATCGTAGAGTGCACCTGCATTAATCAGGTCGTCTTTTATGGCATGAAAACCCGTTACCTTTCGACCCTTTACAATTCCAGCTGAGATTAACAGCCAAGGACCATGACAAATTGAAGCAATAATTTTGCCTCTTTCATCATGCTTACGTATGAAACGAACAATACCCTCATTTCTTCGCCACATATCGGGAGCATATCCACCAGGCACCACAATTGCATCAAAGGTTATTCCCTTTATTTCGTTAAACGAGTAATCGGGTTTAAAAACCATACCGCCCTTACCCTGGTATTCTTTTAATTCAGGTGCAGCTGAGATAACATCAAACCCCTCCTCACGCAATCTAAGGTACGGGTACAGAAATTCTGAATCCTCAACCATTTTTTCGAGTAGCACTAGTATCTTTTTCATATGTCAATTTATTTATTCGGCTTTTCAAGTTTGTCAATCCTGCTGGCCAACTCACGGTCTTTGGCGGTTACCACACTGCCTGCATCGTGGGTAGTTAACTTAATCTCCACCTTATTGTACACATTACGCCAGTCGGGATGATGGTTCATAATATCGGCAATAGGCGCTACGCGCTGCATAAATGCAAATGCCGAAGTAAAATCGTCAAACTTAAACGTTTTTACAAGCTGATTGTTTTCCTCTTTCCACATGATGCTTTTGTTTTTAGTTTAAACATAACAAGTTAGCAATATGTTCGATACAAAAAGTTATGGGAAATATTATTTACGATATTATCTGCTTTCTGCCCTATCAAAATCTTTTATCATTTGAACTATTTCACTAGAGGCCATATAAATCTTCTCCTTAAACTTTCGATACTCCTTTGTTGTCTCGGCCTCTTCCTCAACAAAAAGCCTAAAATTATATAACCCATGACCTAAGCCTTGGTTTATGGTTATACCATCAATTTTATACTCCAGAGTTTGCTTAAACGAGTCGCTAATAACATAGGCTACTCCATTACCCACAATGCGAATAAAACTTTTGTTGTTATAATCGACTAAATGAGCAAGTTCATGCCCAATAACCCCTACCCTTGCGTGGTATGGAACATCTTTTAACAATGGACTCTTCCGTTTATTCCGTTTATGGTTAATTATGATTTTATAGTGCCTTTTATCACGCAGCCTAAACATATCGGTAACCGAAGGAAGAGCAGCCATGGTTGTTTTTAACGCACTACGCTTAAATTTTATCCGTGTGTTCTTTAAATCAGGATAAAGCATTAGAGCTGCTAATATTGAGCATTCATAATCGCTGGGCACTGTTTTATTTACCAACAGTTCAACCCTCAATGAATCAATATGTTCCTGAACCCACTCGTACGATGGGATTGAACTGTATTTATAGCTTTGCGAAAAGGAATTCCCTCCAGCAGCAAGGCTTAACACAAGCAGAATCAGAAACCGATAAAAACGTAAGTAAAACACTAGGCTATAATTCAGATAAATGTGTGAAATATTGTTTTGGAATGATATTGATATCAGGCCTCTTACTGAAAAAACCAAAAACAGTGGACCCACTACCCGACATACTAGCATGCGTGGCTCCCATTTGGTAGAACTTCTCTTTTAGCTCTGCTATCTGGGGATGCAATGGAAATATCACCTTTTCAAAATCGTTGTAAATGCTTTCTCTCCACTGCTCCATTGGCAATTGGTCGATATGCCTAAGGTTAAACGCCGCTGGTTTTGGTGTTGATAAACCATAGGCTTTACCTGTATTAACATGGATACCAGGGTTGGCAAGCAGGATATAGTTTCCTTTAAGGTTGATGTTTACCTCTTGCAGTCGCTCACCTCGCCCACTGGCAAAACTGGGACTATTAGTAAGAAAAAAGGGGCAATCGCTTCCTAGTTCAAGGGCAATGTCGGTTAGGATGTTTTGGCCAGCCCCTTTGCTTGCCATTTCGTTGAGCATTTTAAGGGCAAAGGCACCGTTGGCCGACCCTCCGCCAAGCCCCGCACCTAAAGGAATTTGCTTATGCAGATGCATTGCAACTTTAGGCAAATCAACGTATTTAGATAAGAGTGCGTATGCCTTAACGCAAAGGTTATCGTCAATATCCGTAACTACCTCAATACCCGTTTGGGTAAATACAACGGCTTTGGATTGATTTGTTTGGGGTAGAATTTCGAGTATATCGCAAAGCTTGGGTACGGGCAAAAACAGGGTTTCGATATTATGAAAACCATCGTTGCGTTTTTGGGTAATATAAAGCCCTAGGTTTACCTTGGCGTTTGGAAACATTATCATACCAACATATTTTTAACAAAGGTAGAAGCAAAACTGCTAAAGGCAATAGTATTAGCGCAAATTATACCTATGCCAGAAGTGCAGCGCCAATAATACCTGCATCGTTAAGTAATTTTGCTGGTGATACGGGAGTACTTATGGTGAGTTGCTTCCTAAATTTAGCATATTGCTTACTTGCGCCTCCGCCAAGGATAAACATATCGGGATAAAAGAGTGTTTCGAGGTAGAGCAGATAATCGTTAAACCGAATGCCCCACTCAGCCCAATCTAAATCCTCACTTTTACGAACAGCATCGGATGCGAAATCCTCTGCCTTAAGCCCGTGATTCATAAAGATATGACCCAACTCGGTATTTGGGATAAGCTTACCCTTGTTAAAAAGAGCAGAGCCAATGCCTGTCCCAATGGTAAGGAATATGGCCACCCCCTTAAACCTGCTAACCTTGCCAAAGGTTAGCTCAGCGTAACCGGCAACATCGGCATCGTTAAGCACACTTACCTTGCAGCCGGTAGCCTTCTTAAATAGCTTATTGGCATTGATTCCGATAAACGCCTTATCGATATTTGATGCTGTTTTTACTACACCATTTTGCACTACTGCAGGAAACCCAAAGCCAATCTTCCCTTTCCAATGGAAATGATTAACAATTTGTTTTACAATATCAACTGTTTCATTTACCGATGCTAGCTGCGTAGTTTCAATCCTATACCTTTTGACAGTAATCTCGCCAGTAGCGGTATTTACTACGGCTCCCTTAATGGCCGAACCGCCAATATCTATTCCCAGCGTTTTCATAACCAGTATTTTAGTTTGCCTAAAAGTAAAAAAATACTACAGAACAATTAATATGTCTCAGGTAATTTAGATTTTATTCGGAAAGGTCTTGGCTAGAATGAGTAGATTTTCTATACCCTTCAACAACAACAACAATCTCGCCCTTAACACCTTGCTTGGTAAAATGCTCAATAAGTTCTGTAAGAGTTCCCCGCACGGTCTCTTCGTACAGCTTCGATATTTCTCGCGAAACGCTTGCCTTGCGTTCAGCACCCAAATGCCCTGCCAACTGCTCAAGTAGTTTAATTAACCGAAACGGCGACTCGTAAAAAACGATGGTTCGCTCCTCCTCTTTCAGCGCCTCAATGCGCTTATTGCGTCCCTTTTTCTGTGGAAGAAATCCTTCGAAAATAAACCTATCGCAGGGTATTCCGCTGTTAACCAGTGCAGGAACAAATGCGGTGGGTCCAGGCAGGCACTCAATCTCAATCCCCCTCTCTACACAGGTTCTGATAAGTAAAAAGCCAGGGTCGGATATACCTGGGGTTCCAGCATCGGAAATCAATGAGACCTTTTGCCCTTGGGCAATTCTATCGGCAACCTGCTCAACCGTCCGATGCTCGTTAAATTTGTGGTGCGCCCAAAGAGGGGCTTTTACGCCTAAATGGTTCATAAGGAAGCCGCTGGTTCGCGTATCCTCAGAAAGGATTAGGTCCGACTCCTCCAATATCCTTATAGCCCTCAGGGTAATATCCTCGAGATTGCCTATTGGAGTGGGTACTACAAAAAGTTTTCCCATTGCTTTATTCGTGAAGAAGTTTGCGCCTAATTAAATCAATTAACTGGCTTGCCGCTTCATTATCGTTATCCCAGCTAAAATTTTCCTGAATATAGATTAGGGCATCGTTAATATCCGTAAATTCATTGAGTTGTTTAATGCTCTTGGCATAGAGTCCGGCATTTCCGTTAAAAAGTTCCTTGGTAAACAAAAACTTATCGTTAATGCCAATTGCTTTGGTTAAATCGACAATGGGCTTATTTTGGAGCACTGTTGCAAAATCCTTTTTATTCTGGCCGAGCAACTCGTTCCTGAATTTTTTCTTTGCCATATACTTCTCGCCCAGTGGAATGCTTTGCTCTTGGTCTTTCTTTTTGCCCAAGTCGTGATGAGCCACAGGAGCTTCCTCCTTAGCCTCCTTTTGCATTGCTTCATCCTTTTTAATCATCTCATAATCATCATCAGCAATGCTTTCGGCTTGGGAAATATCACCCGCAGAAATATCAAGGGAATCTTCAACCTCCATAATTTCCTCAACCTTCTCTGCTTGCTTCTTAATAGTTTCAGAACTTACCGATTGACTTTTCCCCTCCCCATCATCCATAAACAAAAGGCCGTCATATGCTTGTCTCAGTTTTTCGAGTAGCAAATCACGCTCTATGGATGGTAACGAATCCTTTTGAATTGCATTTAAAATAATTCTTTCTGTCTCACGTACTCTATCAAGTAGGCTTTTTAAAGAGGTTAATTTAACCATAGTAGTATTAATTTTAGTTACAAAATTAAGAATTTGGTTACTTTTGTAGTACAAACGTGAATATATTTATTTATTGCCATGCTTTTTTCTGAAAATTCGATAGGTACTTTCAAGCGTCGAGGGTTAATTGAGGTAATCTGCGGCTCGATGTTCTCTGGTAAAACCGAAGAGCTGATCCGTAGACTTAAACGTGCGCGCTTTGCCAAGCAACGGATTGAGATTTTTAAACCACACATCGATTCGCGCTACTCAATTGAGGATGTTATATCGCACGACTCAAACTCCATTCGCTCCACGCCAGTTACCTCATCGGGTAACATTCTGCTACTGTCGTCGGATGTTGATGTGGTAGGAATTGACGAAGCCCAATTCTTCGACAACAACCTGGTGGATGTTTGTAACGAGCTAGCCAATCAGGGTATTAGGGTGATTGTTGCAGGGCTCGACATGGACTTTAGCGGCAAACCCTTTGGCCCTATTCCTGGCCTTTTGGCCTGTGCCGAGCATGTTACCAAAGTGCACGCAATATGCCTAAAGTGTGGCAACCTTGCGCAATACTCCCACCGTTTATCCGACACCGATAAACTGGTTGTTTTAGGCGAGACTGATATTTACGAACCACTTTGTAGACCATGCTTTAATGAGGTCATCAAAAATAAAAAGAAAAATAAATAATTTCTAAGATAGACAATAGCAAATTGCACAAACCCATATGCTTAAATGCTAAACTACAAACTTGATGCTATTTCAAAGGTTTTAAACGGGAAACTACACGGCGATGCCGATTTGGTTATCAACTCTGTTACCATCGATAGCCGCTTGGCCAATGCATCGAAAAACCATCTGTTTTTTGCGCTCATCGGGGAAAGGCATAATGGACACCAATTTATTGGAGACCTTTACAGCAAAGGGATTAGAGCATTTGTAATTAGCCAAGCTGAAAATCAATACCAACAATACCCAGACGCATCCTTTGTTGTGGTTGACAATACGTTGAAAGCACTACAGCAATTTGCCGCATACCATCGTTCACAGCTTAACTACCCTATTATTGGTGTAACAGGCAGTAACGGCAAAACTATAGTTAAGGAATGGCTTGCTCAGCTGCTCAGCTTTGACCGAAAAGTGGTACGAAGCCCCAAAAGCTATAACTCGCAGGTTGGCGTTGCACTTTCGGTTTTGGGAATTGACAGTATTGCGGATATTGGCATACTTGAGGCAGGCATATCAAAACCTAACGAAATGGCGAATTTAGAGCCAATCGTAAAACCTCAAATTGGTGTTTTCACAAACCTTGGGGCTGCACATCAGGAGAACTTTGATGATTTGCATAGCAAGGCTGAGGAGAAAATGCTTCTTTTTAAAAATTGTGAAACGCTTATTTACTCCACCGATTACCCACAGATTGATGAACTAGCGCATGAACTAAAGAACCAACAAGCCCTTAAACTTTTCACCTGGAGTAAAAATAAAGGGGCAAACGTACAATTACAAAAAGTTGATAAAGAGAGTGCATCGGCAACACTGCATGTTTTATGCAAGGGTAAAACAATAAACACTACCATCCCTTTTACCGATAATGCATCCATAGAAAATGCTATGCACTGCATTACTACCCTAATTTACCTTGGGCACACCAGCGAACAGATTACTACCCTAATGCCGCGTTTACAGCCAGTGGCCATGCGGCTTGAGATAAAGGAAGCGATAAATGGGTGTACCCTAATAAACGATAGCTACAACTCCGATTTGGGCTCACTCTCCATTGCACTAGACCTTTTGGCTCAGCAGCGACAGCACAAAAAGCGAATGCTTATCATCTCCGATATTCTTCAAAGCGGTTTGGAACCCAACATACTTTACAGCAAGGTTGCCACCATGATTGATGAAAAAGGGGTTGATAAAACCATTGGCATTGGCAAAGAAATTATTAAGTATTCGCAGTATTTCAAGAGCAATACGGAGTTTTACGCCAACAATCAAGAGTTTCTTCATGCTTTTACACGACAAGAGTATAAAGACACGGCAATACTACTTAAGGGTAGCCGTACCTTCCAATTCGAGAGAATATCGGCAGTACTTGAGTATAAACTGCATAGAACTCTACTTGAAATAGACCTTAATGCACTAGTGCATAATCTTAACTATTTCAGAGGATTACTAAAGCCCAACGTAAAAATTATGGTAATGGTAAAGGCTTTTTCGTACGGGATTGGTTCCCACGAGATTGCAAACCTACTGCAGTTTCATAGAGTTGATTACCTTGGAGTTGCTTTTATTGATGAAGGAATTGCGCTACGCGAAGCAGGCATTACACTTCCCATAGTTGTGCTTAACCCCGAGTTTGGGAGCTACGACCTAATGATTGAGTATAACTTAGAACCCGAGATTTTCAGCTTTAGCAGCCTTAATAATTTCGCCAACATACTAAGCAAGCATGGTGTAACCAACTACCCAATTCACCTTAAAATAGATACAGGTATGCACAGACTTGGGTTTACACCCAACGATATTCCAGAGCTTTGCAGCAAGCTAAATTCCCTCACTAGCATTAAGGTGGAAAGTATTTTCTCGCATTTGGTTGCCACCGACGATAGCCAGCACGACAAGTTTACACACAAATCTCTTCTATGGTGAAGTACTAGATTTGCACC
>CALGIR010000165.1 GCA_937915475.1 uncultured Bacteroidales bacterium | reverse complement strand
TGGTGGTTTTGTCCGCGATTTATATCTTTAGAGGGACGCTTTAAGAATAAATCGCGGACAAAACCACCAATAACGAAGGTTGGCTTATCCATTTCCCCTGCAATTTCTGATATTACTTTAAATATTCTATGGTTTAAATGTTCTTCCATTATTCAATATGACAGTAAAAGATTAATAACCTGACAAAATTACAATAATTTACCGGAGTCCCCTTTTTTATTTCACTTCTCTTCTAATATGAATAATGCCTGAAATAGTTGTAAGTTTCAGATATATAGAAGTGTATAAGGTTACGAGTGTTTTTCCAATGCATTAATAAAGATTGTGGAACACTATTTGACATACAAGTATTTATATATGTATATACAATTCATGGCGTTCTTTAAGTGTGAAATAATTTAAAGCCTAATATTTACTAAAGGCGCTTTACTCGGATTTAAACAAAATATGCTAATGCATGTTAACAACTGTACTATGCCGACACTAGGGTTTACTGAGTTTTAGATTAAGCAATAATTAAGCATAACAGATGTATTTTGCAAAACGAATCGTAATTTTTTTTGATATTATTATAGTTTTATTAATTAACCAAAAACAGGGAAATAATCATGGTAGAACATTTAACAAAGGAAACATTTAAGTCGAAAGTATTTGACTTTGAGAAAAATACAGATTGGAAATTTGAGGGTGACAAACCCGCAGTTATCGATTTTTATGCCGACTGGTGTGGTCCATGTAAAATGGTAGCACCAATTCTCGAGGAACTTGCTAAGGAGTACGATGGTAAAATAAATATCTATAAAGTTGATACAGAAGCGGAGCAGGAACTTGCTGGCATGTTTGGTATCCGTAGTATCCCTTCAATACTGTTCGTTCCTATGGACGATAAGCCACAAATGGCTGCAGGTGCTTTACCTAAAGACAGCTTTAAGCAGGCTTTTAAGGATGTATTAAAAGTGAATTAAACTTTTTTACAATAGAGCAAAATAGAGCAAATAGATTTTACAAAAAGAGCTGGGTAGCATTTAGCTTCACTGCTAAAAGCATTCTCCCTAAAATACCTTAATCGATGGAATTCATTGATTAAGGTATTTTCTTTTACAAGACATCCTGTTTTACTTGTTTAGCGGGGAGTGTCTATAAAATTACAACCAATCATTTTATCTCATGTAAAATCTCTCCAAATAAAAATTCCCTAATAAAGTGTAACAAATCCTATTCTTTTTAATCTAAGGCCTATAAACAACTTAAAAAAAGTATTATGAAAAGATTAATTAGAATTACCATCCCACTGGCTTTTACTCTGTGTACTACATTTTGTTTTGGCTCAACCAGAGGAGCAAACCTACCCGAAATAACAGGGTCTAAGACTTTTGCAGTTGAAGTTATTGGACAGGGAAAACCTATTTTATATTTCCCAGGATTTACGGCACCCGGTTCTATGTGGAAAGGAACAGTTGAGAATTTAGATTTAGGGAGAAAATCGTATCTCTTTTCTTACGCCGGTTTTAATGGCAATGAGCCCATAGGGATGCCTTGGTACCCAAGTATTAAGAATTCGGTTATTGAGTATGTAAAAGACAACAATTTATCTGATATTATTATAATTGGCCATAGCATGGGCGGAAATCTGGCAGTTGAAATAGCTGCTGAACTTCCTAACAAGGTTTCAAAAATTATTATAGTGGATGCATTGCCATGCATGCTTGATGTGATGATGCCAGGTGTACCCGCTGAAAGTATATCCTACGAGAGTCCTTATAATAATCAAATGCTTGAAATGGATGAGCAACAATTTAAGAGTATGGCTACTATGATGGCCTCAAATATGACATTTGATGAAAATAAAAATGATATTTTAGCAAATTGGATACTAGAAGCCGACCGAGAAACTTGGGTTTATGGGTATACTGATTTATTAAAAATCGATTTAAGAAATATCTTACGCACAGTAAAATGTGAAACGTTAATTTTAGGTGCTTCTTTCCCTGATATAACAAAGGCAAAAGGGAACTTTGAAAAACAGTATGCAAACCTATCTAACAAAACAATAGTAATGGCATCTGCTAGCAAGCACTTTTTAATGTTTGACCAGCCAGAATGGTTTTATGATACAGTAAAAAAGTTTTTAGAGAATGATGGAAAATAAGAACGAACTTTTTGAAACAATTTACTACCAACATCATCCTATGGTTTTACAAATGTGCTTGGGTTTTGTTAAGGGCGATAGTAATTCAGCAAAAGATTTATCACAAGAAATATTTATTATCGTTTGGAACAATTTAGACAAATTTAGAGGTGCATCATCTTACAAGACTTGGATATACAGAATAACCGTAAATACCTGTTTACAGCATGTAAAGAAGGATGGGAAAGAGAGAGCGGTACCAACAACAGAAATAGAGAATAAAATATCTGTGGCGGAGGTTGGAAGTGCTGAAAATAATAATGTTTCCAAACTATATAAGGCAATTGGTCAGCTAAATAAAGTGGATAGGCTGATAATTATGATGGTCTTGGAAAACCAGGATTACGATAGTATATCGGAGATTATGGGAATAAAACCAACCAACGTGAGGGTTAAAATCCACAGAATAAAGAAACGTCTCGAAACAATTTTAAAAAGCAATAGCGATGAGCAGCAATTTTGAAGAACTGAAGAGTAATTGGGAAAACAGTAAAAAAAGCATTGGGACTCAAACTGCTAACTTTGATGATTTATATAAGATGATAAAAAGTAAAGAGAGAGCAAATTACTTTTTCTACTATGGGACAATTACTACTTTGTTTATTACATTCATAGTTATATCCTTTTTCTTTTACTATGTAGCGCCAGTTAGGGAAACACTAAGCAGAATAGGAGCAGGGTTAATGGTTTTAGGTTTGCTGTTTAGGATTTTAATAGAAATAATAAGTGTTTACAAGGCTAAACGTATAAACAACCTTGATAGCACGCTAAAAACAGCGGAGAATACAATTAATTTTCATCAATTTAGGAAATCAATTCATCAGATAGTTTCTCCAATAATCATTGGCTTATACACCATTGGGTTTTATATGATTACTCCTGAATTTAGTTTACATATGAAGTTCTCGAGTATTGTATTAATTAATATTTCGTATTTGGTAATTGGTGTATTCCTTTTTATTGTAATTAGGAAAGGTGTTAAAAAGGAGATGAGAAAATTGACTGACATTATGAATTTAAGGAACGAATTAATCGAATAAGATTCAATAATTAAACGCTAATAAGAACACCTCAATATGGTTTTAGCCCGTATTGAGGTGTCCTGAAAAATATTAAAATAGAACATATGAAATTTTTAAGCCGATTATTTATCTGTGTTTTTTTAATTAGCTCATCCATAGTAAATGGGCAAGTAGAGTTTACCTCAATTGATAGCTTATACTTGACGTCAATTGAGCATTTTTATAAAAATGCAGAGGATGTTAAAAGTGAAATCTGGGAAGGGATGGAGCTTGCGCCTATTTGTCTGTTTAGGGTTAATGGTCCTGCAATTTTGTATAATCACCCGAACCCTCCCCAGAATTTTATTCGAATAACTGACAAGTTGTATCTTGGAGAACAGAAACAATTGCAGCTATATGGAGCAACTCAAATGGAGATTAATGGGGTTTTAACAGCTATTGTTGACTATGGGCTCATTGATTATTCTTGTCCTAAAGAAGTTTATGCTGTGGCCTTTCATGAGTTACACCATGCTTATCAGCGTAGTTTTATTAAGCAACTAGGTTATGATAATCCAGCTGTTCTGCTCACTTACCCCGAAAGCTATCTTAACGATGGTATAAAACTTTATGAACAAAAAGTGCTATACAAGATGTGCTTTGCACAGGATAGCGTTGATTTTCAGAAGTTGCTAAATCAGTATTATAGCTGCAGGTTAAAAAGGGAGGAAATTATTGGTGATTATTCGAGGTATGAAGAGGCAGTTGAGAACATGGAGGGACCTGCTTTTTATTGCGAATATCGATTTTATAACCAATTTCCTTCACTTGATAAGGCTCTAAAAGACAACTATAATCAGCAGCACTTTTTCGGTGTATTAACCACCCCTTTTTATGGTCGGGAAAGTTTAAGGTATAGGCATCTTGCTGCAGGAATGGCGATGTGCTATATACTCAATAACCATTTTGAGGGTTGGCAAAGTGAGTATTATACTGGAAGTTTATCGCTTTACGATTTTTTTATAACCAAGTTTAAACCACTAAAAGAAGAGTTAGATATTGATGCAACGTATTATGGAATAAGTAAGTTTCATACTCAAAATGAAGTATTGGGGCATCAAGTTTCGTTTAATGAATTCAATACTCAACAAGGGGTAAAAATCATACTAGAATTCAAAACGGTTCCTCAATTTAAAGGGTTCGATCCTATGAGTGCTGAATCAATAAATGATAGTACAATACTACATAAAAACTTTTTAAGGCTCTCTGGTGGCGAGCATAACGAATTATTTATAGTTGACAAAAATGTCGTTACGATAATAGGTAAAGAGGTATGGATTGTTAAAAAGGTTGTGTTTTTTGCTCCCCAGAAAAGCATTTTAGTAGAAAACAATCGAATTATTGTTGATGTTGACGGTAGGAATGCGTCATGGTCAGGTAAGCAGAGAATAAGAACTGAAAATGAGATAGTTTTCGAATGCGAATAAACAATAATTAAGCGTATCTGAAAAAACCGATACCCTACAACAACAACAACAAACCCGCCATTAGTGCTTTAATTACTAATGACTGGTTGGCTAAATCTATTAAACAATTAAGAAGTAAACTACACCCCAGAACTGTTTGTTATTTTCTGATAATAGTAGCATCCCTATCTGGCCCAACCGATACGATTGAAACAGGTACACCCGTTTCCGATTCTATGAATTTAATATAATCGAGTAGTTCAATCGGAAAATCCTTTTCCGATTTTATATTGGTAAGTGAAGTTTCCCAGCCCTTAAATTCTTTGTAAATGGGTTCAATTTCAGAGTTAGTGTCAAATGGGTATATTTCAGTTTCTTGCCCATCTATTCTGTAGGCAGTTGCTATTTTTATGGTTTTAAAAGTATCAAGTACATCGGCTTTAGTCATAATTAGCGATGTAATGCCATTGATCATTACAGTATATTTAAGCGCAACCAAATCGAGCCAACCGCAACGGCGAGGTCGACCTGTTGTAGAGCCGTATTCGTTGCCCTCATCGCGTAACTTTTGTCCAACTTCATCTTCCAGTTCAGTGGGGAAGGGGCCAGACCCAACACGCGTACAGTAGGTCTTAAATATACCGAAAACTTGTCCAATTTTGCTTGGTGCAATTCCCAATCCGATGCAAGCACCTGCACAAACAGTATTTGACGATGTTACAAATGGGTACGATCCAAAATCAATATCGAGCAGCGATCCCTGTGCACCTTCGGCTAGAATTTTTTTGTTTTCATTGATATACTGGTTAACCTCATACTCTGAGTCGATTAGAGCAAACTCTCTAATGGTTTCAATACCTTTAAACCAGGCCGCTTCGTGCTGCTCAATATCTGGATTATAATCATATTGCTTGAGTACTTGTTTGTGCTTGTTCTTTAGTTGCAGGTATTTACCCTTGAAATTTGGGTGGAGTATATCGCCAACCCTTAAACCGTTTCGCCCTGTTTTATCCATGTAGGTAGGTCCAATACCTTTAAGGGTTGATCCAATTTTCTCTTTCCCTTTTGCAGCCTCAGAGGCTGCATCTAGTTCACGATGCGAGGGTACAATAAGGTGGGCCTTTTTTGATATTAACAGATTTTTGGTAGGCTCTACGCCTAACTTTCTTAGCGATTCAATTTCCTTTGCAAAAATAACAGGATCCACTACCACCCCGTTACCAATAATATTAATCGATTCTGTGTGGAATATTCCCGAGGGAATGGTATGCAGCACATGCTTAATTTTATTGAACTCGAGTGAGTGCCCAGCATTAGGACCACCCTGAAAACGGGCTACAACATTGTAGTTAGGGGTTAGTACATCAACAATCTTACCTTTGCCCTCATCGCCCCACTGAAGGCCAAGCAGAACATCTACTTTTGTCATTTTATTCAGCTATAATATTACACCATAATAAATGCCGGCTTTAGTCTGGCACCATGCAAAAAACATTTTGCGGTTCTAAAATTACCCATTTTAGCACTTTGAACCTAATGATGAGGGCAAAAAGGAGAGGTTTGTTATAAGTATTTATCAACAGACTAAAATGAAGTTAATTGCAATTATTTTTTTTCTGCCTGAGTGCATTTCTCACAGGTTCCATAAAAGTATAAGGAGTGGTGGGTAATTTTGAAATTCATCGATTTACCAGCCGTATTCTTAATCTCTTGAATACGAGGGTCGCAGAATTCGATAACTGTTCCGCAATTTGTGCATATAAGGTGGTCGTGCTGGCGGCATTCGTAAGCCTTTTCGAAAACAGCAATATTTTTACCAAACTGATGCTTAACAACTAATCCACACTCCAGTAAAAGGTCAATGGTATTGTAAAGCGTTGCGCGGCTAACCCTATAGTTCTTGTTTTTCATGTAAATGTATAGGGTTTCAATATCGAAATGCCCTTCGCGTGAGTATATCTCTTCTACAATTGCAAATCGTTCTGGAGTTTTTCTATGACCCTTTTTCTCAAGGTATTCAATAAAAATTTTTTTTACAGATTCAATTGTTTCATCGCATCCCATGACGGTGTAATTTAAATTTAGAACAGATAAAAATAGCGATTGTGTGGCACACAATCAATAGCAATCTCTAAATATTTATAAACATTACGGTTTATTAAATAAACACCGAATTGCGTGAATAGTTTAATTGTCAAAGTTCTCAATGCGCTTCACGGAGTCAATCCCTTTTATCTTCATCACATTGCCAATAAGACTATTTAGGTTGCTGGCGCTATGCACGTATAGGTCGATAGAACTTTCGAAAATTCCATCGTGACTTTCAATAAGGAGTTTGCGAATATTTACCTGTAGCTCGTCGGAAATTTCCCTAATCAATTCGCTAAGTATACCTACTCTATCCATACCCCTCACTTCAATGCGGGCAAGAAACGAGAGTACCTTGTGGGTTGTCCATTTAGCGGATACGATACGATCACCATGCCTAGACATTAGCCTTATGGCTTCGGCACAGGTGGCTTTATGCACTATTACATTTTTTTCTGAGGTGATATAGCCAATCACTTCGTCGCCGGGTATGGGATTACAGCATTTTGCAACTACGTACGATGTGGTTTCGTCATCGGTGCTCTCTCTAAGCATATAAGGTTTTTTGCGATCGAAACTTTTCTCGCTTTGTTCCGCTTCTTTTTCATGCTTTTGACGTTTCCGCAGTGCCGATTTTGAGAATTGAAGTTCCCAATACCTTATCCATTTATTTTTGGTGTTTTTGCGCAGTATCTTCTTCAGGTTATCCAGTAATATTAGCCCTGAACCCACCTTGCTGTAAAGCTCATCTTTGGAAGTTACCTCATATGCTGGCAGTATTTTCTTAAAAACTCGAGACGATGGTTGCAATCCTATTTCGGCGAGTTTAACCTCTACCATTTGCTTCCCTTTTTCAAGTCGATTTTTGGTTTCCGCCTTAAATGCAGATTTTATAGCCGATTGGGCTTTGGCTGTTACCACTGATTTAAGTAGATCCCATGTTGGTTTTTGTGTGCTTGCCGTAATAACCTCAACCTGATCGCCACTGTTAAGTTTATAGCTTACAGAGACTAGTTTATGATTTACCTTTGCACCAATGGCCTTATTTCCAATCTCAGTGTGTATCTCGTAGGCTAAATCGAGGACTGTTGACCCTTTGGGTAAATTTTTAGTATCGCCTTTTGGGGTAAAAACAATTATCTCGGACGAGAAGAGGTTGAGCTTAAACTCATCAAGAAAATCGAGGGCATCGGTTTGTGGATTCTCCAGCAGTTCCCTAACCTGCTTTATCCATTTTTCAAATTCTGTTTCATGAATACTACTATCAATGTCCTTATACTTCCAATGAGATGCTAGTCCACGTTCGGCAATTTCGTTCATTCTCTGCGACCGGATCTGAACCTCAACCCATTGCCCATGCGGCCCCATTACGGTACAGTGCAAAGCCTCGTATCCATTGGCTTTTGGGGTACTTACCCAATCGCGTATTCTGTCTGGTTTTGGTTTGTAGATATCAGTAATTAGCGAGTATATATGCCAACATTGCGTTTTCTCGGGGATATGAGGGTAGGGATTAAAGATTATGCGAATGGCCAGCAGGTCGTAAATATCCTCGAAGGCCACATTTTTAGCCTGAATTTTTTTCCAGATAGAGTAGATTGATTTTGGCCTACCGCTTATGTCAAAATCAATATTGTTCTCTTCTAATTTCTGGATAATAGGTAGTGAAAAGGAGTTGATAATCTGCATCCTCCTTTTTTCGGTACCCTCAATCTTAAGTTTTATGTCATCAAAAACTTTTGGATACCTGTATTTTAAGCTAAGATCTTCAAGCTCGGTCATTATGGT
>CALGIR010000164.1 GCA_937915475.1 uncultured Bacteroidales bacterium | reverse complement strand
CCTGACCAGACAGAGAAACATTAACGGGAATAACTGCACATTGCGTATCCTGAATGAGATTTGGATTTATCCTAACCCCGTACCTGAAGAGAATATCCTCAAGATTATGATCGTTAGGAAATGCAAGCGTTGTGGCACCAGCTGAAAGGCTATCGATACTTACCGTTATGCCATCGACAAACCAAAGCACCTTACCACCACCCATGATGTATTGATCGAGTACAAGTTTATCTTTTTCAGGCACTTGCTCAGTTGGCCCCGCCATTATAACTACAGCATACGGGTCTAGGCCACCAACCTCACCCCCAAGTTTAACTCTGTGTACCTCAAACTGCTCAACTAGCTCTTGAGCAATATCACCCGTTTCAAACTCATCGAGTTGGCCGTGCCCATGCACAAAAGCAAGTTTTGGTAAACTATCGGTTTGTACTTTGAGTATGGCACTTAATAAAGCATACTCAAACCCCTGTATAGAGGTGTTGATATTCTCCTCGCCGCTATGCCCCGGATTATTTCTGAGTAAATTTACAACCGTTTCTTTCCCTTTGCAGCTAATAACAGCCCCCGGAAAAATTATCCTTTGCGAAGAGCTGCCCTTAGCATCGCGCTCCTGAACATTTGTAGGCTCAAGACCCCTGTCGTTTAAGCTGCGAAGCAAAGCCTCACGCTCAGTTTTATTGGGTGATGCTGTAGGATTGATAAACTCGAACTGAAAAAGCCTCTGCCCATAAACTTCAAACTCATCTAACAACTCCTTTAGCTCACGACGCATATGCCTAAAACCCAATGGCAAATCCCCATCGAGGTAAACCGTAACATGGACAATATCGTCGAGGTTTGAGAGAGTCTCCTTTGTATTCTTATCAAGCGTAAAGCGCTTCTCCGATGTTAAATCGAAGCGGAGATAGGCAAACGAAGCAATATAGATAACTAGAATGATTGCCACTATACCTAGTACTATCTCAAATAAACCCCTATTTCGTATTGATGTTTTTAAATGCATTACGTTTAATTTTTAGAGCATTGCTACCACTTACGACTCTGAATGGCAGTTCGGGTTAGCAGAATAAAGAATGTAGCTAATCCTACGAAATAAAGCACATCGCGTGTATCGATTACACCCCGGCTCATTGAGCGATAATGCTCATTAATGCCCAAGGAAACAATAATATGCTCAATCCCACTAAAGAGAGGCAATGTTGCCATCGATTCAATTCCCATATAGAATAGAAAACAAAACACCATGCCCAGAATAAACGAAACAACCTGGTTTTGGCTAAGGCTTGATGCAAAAACGCTAATGGCACCATAGGCTGCTGCTAAAAAAAATAACCCTATGAATGACCCCCACGTTCCACCCGTATCAATATTGCCCACTGGACTTCCCAGCAAATAAACAGAAAGGTAAAAGAATAGAGCTGGAATAAGGATTATCAGCACTAGTGCTAAAACTGCAAAATACTTCCCCAAAACAAGTTTTATAGTGCTCAAGGGGCGGGTTAACAGTAGTTCAATTGTTCCTGTTCTTTTCTCCTCTGAAAAGGTCCGCATTGCAATGGCTGGCACAAGGAATAGGAATACCCAAGGTGCGATGATAAAAAGCGTATCAAGATTTGCGTAACCACTATCGAGCACATTTAGTTCACCTGGGAAAACCCATATGAACAGACCGTTTATCACCAAAAAAACAATGGCAGCAATTAAACCCGAAAGCGAAGAGAAAAAACTATTTAACTCCTTAACTAGTATTGCGTACATTATATCTGATTAGTTTTACACAAAAGTAGCAGATTTTACCAAATATTTTGACAACTACATGTGTTAAACGATTTTAAAATTCCCATCCCCGAAAAAAATCATCATTTCATCAATAAAAAAGCCCTCATTAAAACAGAGGGCTTTGATATAATGAATAGTACAGTTTACTTAACCTTAATCAACTCAACGCTACGTTTTACAAACTTGCTAAGCTCTTCGCCTTTAAGCATATTATTTGCAAGCAGTGCAAGGTCAATTAGCTGCTTTGTAAGTTTATTGTCCTTACCAAACTTTTTAAGCGCTTTGGCTTTCGACGATTTTACCTCATCAATCTTCTTGTTCAGGTCTTGCATCTCATCCTTTTCTGCCTGGGATATCTCATCGTCCTTTTTACCCTTGGTTTGCTTTCTAAGCTCTTCGAGTTTAGTATTAAACGGCTCAAGTTGTTTGTTAAACTCCTGAATTTTATCGCTTAACTTTTTATCTTTTTGCTCAACAACCGACTTAACCAATGGGTGCGATACGTTTACAACAAGGTTTACCGTTTCGGGCATATTCCCATACATGCCTGCAGCACCGCTCATGGCGGCCATATCTGCCATTCTGCGCACGTATTCGCTGCGGGTAATCACCACTGGTGCCGATTGCTCGCCCATATCCTCAAACTGAACCCAGTACTTTGATGCGTCATTGGTTGCACCTTCAAACAAACTTCTTAAATCGCTTTGCTCTTCGTAACTCAGCGTTAGCTCTTTCTTATCCTCCTTAACAATAATTTTGTCAATTACATCGCTATCAACACGAACAAATCGAGAGTCTTTGAACTTTGATTCAAGGGTGTTGATTAGATGGGGGTCGAGTTGACCGTCCATTATCAGCACATCGTAACCGCGATTCTTGGCCTCATCGATATATGAGTATTGCTCCTCCTTATCGGTAGTGTAAAGGTAGATAAGTGTTTTATCCTTGTCAGTCTGGTTCTCCTTTATCAGCTTTTCGTACTCATCAAAGGTAAAGTACCTGCCATCGACATTCTTAAGCAGTGCAAATTTACTGGAACGCTCATAAAACTTTTCGTCCGATATCATACCAAAGGTGATGAAGAGCTTTAAATCGTCCCATTTCTCTTCAAACTGTTCACGATTCTCCTTAAAAATCTCCTGTAACCTATCGGACACCTTTTTGGCAATGTGCGATGAAATCTTCTTAACATTTGAGTCGCTTTGCAAATAGCTGCGCGATACATTTAGCGGTATATCTGGAGAATCGATAACCCCATGGAGCAAGGTTAAGAACTCAGGAACAATGTTTTCAACCGAATCGGTAACGAAAACCTGATTGCTGTATAGCTGAATCTTATTTTTTTGGATATCAAAATTTGATTTTATCCTAGGGAAGTACAATATCCCCGTTAGATTGAAAGGATAATCGACATTGAGGTGAATGTTAAACAACGGATCCTGACCTGCGGGGTACAAACTATTGTAGAAGTTGGTATAATCCTCGTCTTTTAAATCAGCAGGTTTCTGGGTCCAAAGCGGATTGGTTTCATTTATAATTTTATCCTTACCGGTATCAACCTCTTTACCATCCTTCCAATCTTTTTCGGTGCCAAAAGCTATGGGAATTGGCAAAAATCGGCAATACTTGGTTAGCAACTCGTTAATCTTGCTTTCCTCAAGAAACTCTTCATTATCCTTGCTTATGTGGAGCACAATGTCGGTTCCCCTTGTTTCGCGTTCAGTATTCTCGATGGAAAACTCGGGCGTACCCTTGCACGACCAACGGATTGGCGTAGCGTTTTCTTTGTATGAACGGGTTATTATTTCAACCTTGTCGCTCACCATGAAAGAGGAGTAAAAACCTAAGCCAAAATGACCGATTATGGCTTGTGTTTGATCTTTATACTTGGTAAGAAACTCCTCAGCACCCGAAAAGGCAATCTGATTGATATACTTATCAATCTCCTCCTCCGTCATACCTACACCGCTATCGCTAACAGTAATGGTCTTGGCCTTTTTGTCAACCTTTACCCTCACGGTTAGGTCGCCAAGTTCCCCTTTGAATTCTCCAACCGATGCCAGCGTTTTAATTTTCTGAGTAGCATCAACAGCATTAGAAATTAGCTCTCTGAGGAATATTTCATGGTCGGAATACAAGAATTTCTTAATAATTGGAAAGATATTCTCCGTTGTAACATTAATCTTACCCTTTTGCATTGCTCTGCATTTTTAAGTTAAACAAAATAATTTAATGTGTTTATTATTTATTTTTCAATTGCCACATGGAACATCCATAGAGTAGTCGTTCTCCTATGTGTTAACGTCATTAACATGAATGTTTCATATCCGCATTTTACAAATGCAGTGCCATGCATTGTATTCTGTCAAATAGTCATGTTAGAACTAGGTATGGCGTGGCAAAATTACCTAAACTTGCTGATAAGTGTAAAAACTAAGAAAACAATAATCACAAGAGCAATATAGGCTGCAAGTATTTTAGCTGATAAAATAAAGGAGCGTCGGCTCTGCTGAAGTTTTTTCTGGCTTATTATCCGCATAATAATATTATTTATGCGTAGGAATATAGTATCGGTTTTGGGTACAAAGTCATAGGCTCCACTATTGCGAGCGTAGGCTCCATAACTCGACTCATCCTCGCCATAAAGCATAACAACCTCAACGTTAGTACAGATAACCTTCACAGCCTCTAGTATTTCGATACCATTCATTAAATTCCTATCCCCCTCATCGTAAAAGTGATATCCAAGAAAAACAATATGGATGTCGTTTACCCTAAATTTGAGTGTTGTAAGATGTGCAATAAATTTTTCGCCTGTAGTAAAGGTAAGTATATTGTATCTATTGGGTTTTTCAATCGCTTTTTTAAGCGAAGCCGTGTACGCAGGGTCGTAATCTACAATGTAAATATTGGCCTTTATGGGCGTTTTCTTCATTGATATTGGTAACCTAATTTGGCCCTAATTTAACTAAACAGTTTATACGGAGCAACCCTTTGTATATGATATTATTGTTTTCGAGCATAAAAAAAGGCTGTCATTATCTGCAGTAGCATTTAATTGACAGCCTTTAACTATTTATCTGTTGTTAACTAGTTGTAAATTGGAAGGAATGAGTATTTGGTTGAGTACTCCAGCATTTGAACGGTATAGTCCTGAGTGTATTGGACTTTAATATCGATTAGGTTACCATCCTTGTCGTATAATGGGATATAAACTGGGTTTACAAAACCACCATACGGGGCAATGTTCAACTTCTCAAATCGATCGAGTACCTCTTTGTGCAAATCAAAATCAATATTTACAGCATATTCTTCAACTAATTGCTGAGCACCAAGGTAATCACCAGTACTTTTAATGCGCTGAATTTCCTTAAGTAATTGACCGAACAGTTCCCTTAGCTTGGCATGATCGGTAATAACATAGTAGGTTTTATCATCGCGCACTCTCTTCTCAATAACGTTATCGTTTTTACCGTGTTCATAGCACCAGCGAGCAATAAGCTGCCTGTTGCGCATGTGGGCTTGCTCAATCTTGTTACCAAGCTCAACGCGGGTGAGCTGTGTCATTAATCCATTGCGGATATACTGGTTATACTCGGCTTTTCCCACTTCAATGCTGGGCATAATACCGAGGTCAACCATTTTGGGATCCATAATAAAGTAAAGTGCAAACAGGTCGGCGCGACTCTCCTCAATGGGAGAACCGTACTGCTTAAGCTCATCGCCCACAACACCTGGTGCAAGTTTGCCGCTACCGTGCCCTAGGCACTCATGCAAATCGGTATGCAAGCTTCCTGCAAGGGATCCATGCTTACCATGCAATTCAACCTCGGCTTTATCCCAAGCAAACTCCTCAAGAAAACCATTACCCTCCGATGACTTATTGTAAG
Source organism: uncultured Bacteroidales bacterium (assembly GCA_937915475.1). Taxonomy (GTDB): domain Bacteria; phylum Bacteroidota; class Bacteroidia; order Bacteroidales; family Tenuifilaceae; genus Perlabentimonas. The sequence goes on along the minus strand of CALGIR010000164.1, from coordinate 5,601 downwards.
CATAGGTAATGTTATCGATGGTAACACTTTTCGATCCGTGCTTAGCCCTAATCCAGTCAGGGTTGGGCAAGTTTATGCCTATTGGGGTTGATGGATAACAATCACCTCCAAGCATTGCAGCATTGATAACCTTGGCCGATACGCCTTTCACCGTCTCTTTTTTAAATACTGGGTCGACTGGTGAGTTATTCTCGAACCACTGAGCATTAGTACTAAGAATTACCGTACGCTTGGTTGCCTCAATATCGGTATAGTTAACAAGTGATTCCCACGATGCCTTATACCCCATGGGATCGCCGTAGTTCTCAATAAACCCATTTACAAAATCGATGCGCGACTCCAAATCGGTAACCCAGAGGATGCTATACTTATCAAATTTCTTTAAATCGCCTGTTTGATAGTACTCAATTAGAGTTTCAATAATTTGTTTCTGTTTTGGATTTTCGGCTACTTGACTAGCTTTCTGAAGCCAATAATTAATTTTCTCTATTGCAGCCCCATACATCCCACCAACCTTCCATACTCTCTCAACAATCTTATTCCCCTCCTTTACCAATTTAGAGTTTAACCCATATGAGATTGGTTCAGGATCATTGGGCATAACCATTTTTGCGTAAAAGGCTTCGGCCTCTTTCTGCGTAACGCCCTCGTAGTAATTATTTGCTGATGCAGATACTACGTCCATACCAGCCTCCTGATTAACACGCTTTGAGTCAATTGCTGGATCGAAAATAATAGGACTATACTTTGCGATGATATCGCTCTTTGCGCCCAATTCCTTTGGGAATGATTCGCTTGGAGTTTCGTTTACAAGCATTGCAAAGTATTCCTGCTCAAATAATGGCAGAAACTTGTCGGTTGAGTAATGGTGATGAATACCATTGGAAAACCAAACGCGCTTAAGGTATACGGTAAAATCTTTCCATCCCTGAGCATCCCTGTCGCCTGGGTAATCTTGGTAAACAGCCTCAAGTATTCGTCTAATGGACAGGTTATGCTTATAATTCTGATCAAAAATAATATCCCTCCCGCACAATGCTGCTTGGTTAAGGTAGTAAATAAGTTCCTTTTGCTTTAGGTCTAAATCATCCCAGCCAGGTACTTGATATCGCATTATGCGGATATCGGCAAACTGGTCAATCTCCCATTCAAATGTGCCCTCTTGAGTCTTTGCGTCATTTTGGTTAGTGCAACTCAATAAACTACTAGCTGCTAATAAAATCATGATAAGTTTAGTGTGTTTCATATGATTATAATTTTTTTTTCAATTGTCACATGGAACTCGCCAAAATAATCATCTTTCCTTTGTGAGAAATATTTCTCATGGCCTGCCCCGCACCTGCGGGGGCTCGTTTCATATGTCTATTTATTTATTTTTCAATGGAATAACCAAGAGAGGTTCTCCTTTAACGTACTAACCATATCTATCAAGATATTTTGTTTGCAAAACCGCGTCTAATAACGTAAATGCTTAACGAAACCTCTACCTTATTCTATGGTAATAGCGGTCAACTATTTATCTTTTTGGGCTTCCTTTTTTTCAGCGTCCTCTAGCCTTTTTTTTGCTACCTTATGCTTATACTTTACGTCCTTAAGCTTTCCCTTATTCTTTTTTGCGTTAGCCTTGCCCTTATTAATTAGCTTAATAGATTTTTTATAATTTCTTACAGCTTCCTTAACATTTGCTTTCGCTTCTTTTAATTCAACTTTGTAATCTGTTGAAAGCGACTTTAGTTCAGCTCTTGCGTCTGCTTTTTCCTCCTTGTCTTTCGATTTCATTTGTTTTGAAAGGCGCTTTTTCTTCTTCTCAAACTCTTTTGTTAACTTTTTTTGCTGTTTTGCAAATGCTTGCTTTTCACTTTTCGACGACTTTTTGAGTACTTTCCCCTCAGCCTCCATCTGCTTTCCCTCCCCCATTTTGGTCTGCACATCATCAATCCTATCGCTAGCTTTATCAACAGCCTGACTGTAACGAGTTATTCTATCAACCTGCACAACTTGCTGCGCGCTTAGTTGGATGTTAAATATTAATGCTGTAAAAACTATTATGATTAGTCTTTTCATCTGACTATTTTTAGTTTTCAAAGGTACACCTGCCAGCAGGCAGGCAGGGATGGTGCATCCAAAGGATTGTCATTCGCATATGTGTTAAGATTATTATCATGGATGCTTCATAAAGGAATATAAAGTGAAACAAAATAATCAATCACACAAACATAAAAAAATAAACCCTATAATTTTTATTGATAACAAAAGAATTTTATTGAAACTTGAAGATAGGATAACTAACACTGCAATCATACGGGTTTCCTTGTGGGACAAACTAAATTGCTTCATATGAAAAGAACTCGCTAGTGTGAGTGGTTTTTTTAGTGATTTTGGTTCAACTTGCGTTACTTTTATTATTGATTTACAGGAAATTGAACAAATATACATTGCTTAAAACTATTACATAACAAAAGAGGCTGCCTTTTTAGACAGCCTCTTCTTATTTTGTATAATGAATACTATTTGTATTACTTCTTAATCATCTTACGCACAGCGTGCTCACCTTTATGTCCTTCGAAAGTTACAAGGTAAATTCCATTGGAAAGTTCGCTGGTATTAATGGTTTCTGAACCATTCAGGGTAATATCCATTACGCATTGACCAACAATGCTGGTTATTATAACACGGTTAACCCTATTGGCACTGGTAATGCTAATTTCGTTGCTGAATGGGTTAGGATAAACCTTAAGGTTGCTTAAGAACCCCGACTCAATTCCAGTAGGAGTCAGAGCAATTGATTCTTCAACATCTGCACCATCAACAACTATTTCGCCGGTTGCATTGTGGTATCCAGTCATGCTTACGATGTAGGCATATGCACCATCAATTAAATCAGTAATAGCTACAATACCAGCAACGTCAGTGGTGTAGTCAACTCCATCAAAGTTAACTGTGGCACCTTCAATTGGCGTCTCTCCGTCAATTACGGTGAGGGTTACGGTGTAATCAGCTGTAGTTGTAAATTCAATCATTACAATCTCAGAAGCACCTGTTTCGTAAACTCGCTGAACACCAGCAGTGTGGTTTCCTACAGTAAGGCCGGTAAATTCGAAACTGGTTCCGCTAACGTTCTCAGCATGTGGAGTTGTCATATTATCAAGATAAATTGAATAACTGACAAATGCTTTTGCAGATTTATTGCTAACAGCTGCCACTGATCCATCGCGGCTGAAAGAACGCTCAGAAACAATAGAAGAACCTCCTGATGACTTGCTTACATGCTGTAGTTTACCATCGAAAGAAACAGCTCCTTTTGCGTTACCAACAGTAACATAATCTATAAACCATGAGGACCATAATCCCTGTCCATCACCATCAACACCCTGCCAAGCTAACTTAACCTCTTGGCCTTGGTATGCAGCTATCACCCTTTCGGCATTATCAGACAAATTGATACTTAGAAGCGATATGCCCTTTTTAATATAAACTATTGCGTTCTCCGAATCGTGAACCGTATTTTTTGCCGTTCCATACTGAACGTAAACAGTGCCTAGCAATGAGTTTGAAATACTATCATTAGCGGTTAGGGCTGTCTCGGCTTTGTGGTAGTAGAATAGGGCAGAATCAACCTGATTTTGAACGAATTTTAGATTCCCTAGATTTAGATACCCATTGGCGAGCTTTTGGGGAGAGAAATTTGGAGCTGATTCCCTTATCGCTATGGATTTCAGCAAAAACTCGCTTGCTTTTGCAAAATCACCATCCATGGCAAACTCGACGCCCGCATTGTTATAATCCTGGGCAATACTGTCGAGCGATTGAAAACTGGATAAGGGTTGAGATACTACTACAATGCTGGCCAAAATGGTATAGGCCAAGCAAAAGCTAAGTAGTATTGCAAAGTTAAACCTCAAAGCGGATGGCAATTTATGAGCGCAATATAAGAAATTTGCTAAACCTAATACCAATTGCCAAAAAATCTGTTTTGTCGGTTTACTGCAAAATATGATTTACTGAGGGCTAATCTGATGTTTTTCGAACTTTTGATCTATATAAATGCTTAAGCGGACTGAACAACCGATGCAGTAGGGATAGATCCTCAGTTGTTATCTCGGCAGTTCCCAGCAATTCTCTATCGAAGCTTATTGCCACTCCGTAGCTCGTTGTAACACCATTGGGCAATAATGCCAAGGCAGGGTAGCCTTGGTCGTTATACCCAGATGATACCGAGTGGATAATGCCCTCAACCAACCCAAACTCCAGATATGAGTATCCATCGAGTTTGATATTAACCCGCTGACCCGATTTTACCTTTCCTGCCCCCTCAAATGGAATGATTAAGCGGGCCTGAACCTCACCAATGTTATTAGGGGTAATGGAAAAAAGCGGATCGCCAGCCTTAACCTCTTGAACATCGCTCCATATACCCATGAACGATAATTTGCCCGTTGACGATGCAATAAGCAAATAACTCTTCTCCCAAGCAGACAGTGTGCTTATAAGCTGAGAATAAGTGCTACTAACCTCTTCGCGCAGACCTTTATGCTGGCTCTCATGCTCAAATTTTTGGTCAACAATGGATTGCCTCAGCCTTTCAACGTTAATGGCCGTATTGGCTATGCTAAGCTCAGCAGACTCAAGTGCTTGCTTCTTAGCAAGGAGCATTGCCTGCGATTTTTCAAAATCGCTTGCAGCAATAACCCCCGCAGCATAGAGCGCTGAATCTCTTTGGAATTGTTTATGGGTTAGCTCAACATCCTCTGCCGATAGAATACGTTGTCTTTTTAAGCGGAGTGTGTACAGCTCGTATTGCTTTAACTCTCGCTCAAATGCTTCAATCTTGTGCCTATGTAGCTGCTGACGATTAAAAGTATTGAAAATGGTTAATGCCCTGTTAAGCTGATTAAACTGGGGTTGAATATCACCAAGAACAAGATTTCTGAGTGTAAATGGCTGTGGAAGCGAATCGGTTAAAGCAAGTTTGGAGAGCTGATCCTTAAGCTTAAAAATATGCGTGTGGTCCGAAGAGTTCTCAATTACACCCAACGTATCGCCGCGGGTAACCCATTGTCCATCGGAAACAAATAGAGCGGCGGGCTTGCCATTGGTCCGAGCCACAACCACCGAAGGTGGATTCTCTGCCGTAATAACAACGGGGGCTACAACCGTATCGGGGTATCGGAAAAAGATACTGCCAATAAATACAACCCCAATAACTGCAAGGATAAGAGTTATTCCCCAGCGAACTATCCAGCGGGGCGGAGTACCGAGTATTTCGGTGATCTCGTCGGACTTTATGTTTATTTTATTATTTTGCATCTTTAGCACACAGATTACGCAAATTATACTGATTTACGCTGATTTTTGAAAGATTTTGTATAGACTAGCCTTTTAAATTCTGGTTTTCTTCCAAAATTAAAAAGTAATCCTACCTCCATATTAGTGGCCTTTAAATAGTTTAAAAGTTGGAACTCATGTGCTTCGCATAACGTTTCCGTTGCTTTTAACTCTATTATTATCTTATCCTCAATCACTAAATCAGCATAATACTGACCTACTCTAATTCTACTTTACGAAGTTAAAGAAGTGCAGCAATCAGTTGTATATCAATAT
>CALGIR010000163.1 GCA_937915475.1 uncultured Bacteroidales bacterium | reverse complement strand
AACTAAGCAGTGGTCTCTGTCCGCACAAAAACCCCCCGTTCACCCGAGGCTGAATCCCCGTTCGACGGCGGTTAGTAAATTACTGAATTTTCACTTTCCGAACCGATCGAATATTTTTCACAGCAATCTTCGAGTTAATTACTCTCAAAACTTCTATACACTGAGGGGTGATACGATAGATAACCAGATAGGAACCAAGTATTATGTTTCGGTACATTTTACTTTTAGTAAGGATATACCTGCACTCGGGGTGAGTAAGGTACATACTATCCAAGTTCCAAACATAGTTGTAGATTTCACCAATAAAAACCTTTGCTGCACTATACCCAAAAGTTTCCTCACCGTACTCAAAAACATTTATCAGGTCGGCATTAAAAAGGGTTGATACTTTTACTTCCTTTCTCTCGATGTCAACCATTTGTCAAAATCTTGCATTGATTCTTGTACGGTTTGGAATTTTTCTTTTTCCGCCTTCCTAATCTCTGCTTGAAGCTGTTCAATAGTAATGTCTTGGTATGGCTTTGCCAAGTTTAAATTGCTGCTATTTGCGGTTTTGGTAGTCATTGGCTTATTGTTTGACAATACAAAATTAGGCTTTTTGTTGATTAAACGCAATTTGAAGTTAGAAGTTTTTTGGCCAAGTTGCACAGCCCCCGTTTGCCCGAGCTGAGGCTGACAAATTGAAACAATGTTCGGCGGTCGGCTCTGCCGCCGTCGGGCTATTAGAAGTAGGCTGCGCCTACTTCTTCCCCAGCTCGGCGAAGTCTCCCGACTTCGTCGTAACTAAACAGCGGTCTCTGACCGCGCAGGATACCGCATTTAAAAAATGCACTTCAAAGGCTTATCCTTATTTTAGTGCAATGAATTTGATGGCCTATTTTAACCCGCATTATTCATCAAATTTGTAAAAGATGAATGCAAATGCGGGTTATCCCGACATAGTCGAGCCCAATTTTGGGCAACAAAATTGGTTGTGAGACTTAGTCGCTGTCGGAGACAGCAATTATTCGGACGAATAATTGGGGTTAAATAGCTTTTCACGATTTATTTTGGAAAACGGATAGGTAATTGTTTTTTAGGTGGTTGGGAGACGGCAAATTAACCAAGCGTAGCTTGGAAACTGCGCTTAGCAGAGTTGCAGTGGCTAGGTAGTAATGGTTAGCTGATTAGTGCCACACGAGAGGACTCCTGCGGTAGCAAAGTTAACGAATAGGTTGGTTTCAAAATTTGGCTAAGCCGAACGGTATTTGCTAAACAGACTTTTAATCAATGCAATCAAAGTTTCATGCCTAATATTTCCTAACTTTGCAAAAATGTTCAATTTGTTGCTTTTTAGTATTAACTCACAAACAATTTATTTGGCATGAGAAAATGGCGTATCGACGATTCTGCTGAACTCTACAACATTAATGGGTGGGGTGTAAATTACTTCTCCATAAACGAAAAGGGGAACGTTGTGGTAACACCCCGAAAGGATGGGGTGGCAGTTGACCTGAAGGAACTGGTTGATGAGTTGCAGCTACGCGATGTGGCAACGCCTATGTTGTTACGATTTCCCGATATCCTTGATAGTAGAATCGAAAAGATGTCGAACTGCTTTAGTAAAGCTGCTCAGGAGTATGGTTTCAAGGGCGAAAGTTTTATTGTATATCCCATAAAGGTTAATCAAATGCGCCCTGTGGTAGAGGAAATTGTGACCCACGGTAAAAAATTTAATATAGGTCTTGAGGCTGGTTCAAAGCCCGAACTGCATGCTGTTATTGCCATAAATACCGATAACGATTCGCTTATTGTTTGTAATGGCTATAAGGATGAGGACTATATTGAACTTGCGCTGCTGGCGCAAAAAATGGGACGCCGAATTTTTCTGGTAGTTGAAAAGCTGAACGAGCTAAAACTCATAACCAAAATAGCGAAGAGGTTACGCGTAAAACCCAATATTGGTATAAGGATTAAATTAGCTAGTGCTGGTAGCGGAAAGTGGGAGGATTCAGGTGGGGATGTTAGTAAGTTTGGCCTAACATCAAGCGAACTGCTCGAAGCACTCGATTTTCTTAAACGCAACAAGATGGAGGATTGCCTTAAACTTGTGCATTTTCATGTTGGGAGCCAGGTAACAAAAATCCGCAGGATTAAGCTTGCTTTTAGGGAAGCTTCGCAGTTCTATGTGGAACTCAGCAAAATGGGTTTTAATGTAGAGTTTGTTGATATTGGTGGAGGCTTGGGCGTAGATTATGATGGTACACGATCAGCCGATACAGGTAGCAGCGTAAATTATAGCGTTCAGGAGTATGTAAATGATGCCGTTTCAGCCGTTGTTGATGCCGCCGATAAGAACAATTTACCTCATCCTAGCATTATCACCGAGTCGGGACGCTCGCTAACGGCACATCACTCTGTACTTATTTTTGAGGTGCTAGAAACTACCTCCTTACCAACGTGGGATGATGATGAGGAGATAAGTGAAGATGATCATGAACTTGTGCGGGAGCTATACTCGTTATGGGACTTGCTCAATCAACCACGAATGCTCGAAACATGGCATGATGCTCAGCAAATTCGTGAGGAGGCACTCGACAGGTTTAGCTTGGGTATTCTAGACCTAAAAACACGTGCTCAAACAGAACGCCTGTTCTGGTCAATTGCACGCGAGATATATAGTATGACATCCGTAATGAAACACGTACCCGATGAGCTAAGACAATTACCCAAATTGCTTGCCGACAAGTATTTCTGCAACTTTTCGCTTTTCCAATCGCTTCCCGATTCATGGGCGATTGATCAAATTTTTCCGGTTATTCCGCTTCAACGTCACGGTGAGAAACCTGACCGATCGGCAACAATTCAGGACATCACCTGCGACTCCGATGGGAAAATAGATAACTTTATTGCTACACGAAATTTCTCGTACTATTTGCCACTTCACTCATTGAAACAACGCGAGCCATACTATATTGGCGTGTTTTTAGTTGGAGCCTACCAAGAAATTTTAGGCGATTTGCATAACCTGTTCGGTGATACCAACGCAGTTCACGTATCGGTTGACAGTAAAGGATATTCCATCGATCAGATAATAGATGGCGAAACCGTTGCCGAGGTGCTCGAGTATGTTCAGTACAACCCCAAAAAGATGGCTCGAACCGTTGAGACATGGGTGACAGGTGCTGTAAAAGCAGGGACCATTACTACCGAGGAGGGTAAGGAGTTTTTGTCCAACTATCGTTCGGGGCTATACGGATATACCTATTTAGAATAGAGAGCCAACGTTTGGGTTCTATTAAAGTAAAAAGGGGGAATTAGGTTTTAGCCAGTTCCCCCTTTTTAGGGTTTAATGCATCAAAAGAAATTACTGATTAATATTAACCACTTCTTTTATCTCTGGCACATCACGACGAATGGCTTGTTCAACGCCATTCTTAAGTGTCATTAGGCTATAGGGGCATGTTCCGCATGCTCCGTGTAGTTCAACCCTTACAGTAAGGTCGTCGGTTACCTCAACTAGAGATATATCGCCTCCATCGTTCTGAAGAAATGGGCGAACCATTTCAATGGCTGCGCTAATTTTTTTCGTTATTTCTGGTGTGTTCATCTGATTCAGTTTAATATGTTATATGTTAAGTTTATTTATTTGTGCGTAATCTCAACCCGCTTTGTTCCTGGCCGCTCAGCATTTCGAATAACCACTTGGCTAATCACCTCTTTGGCAAGTGCATCAAACGATTCGGCCAGAATCCCAGATTCACTCGCTACGGGTACTCCACTATCACCTCCTTCTCTAATTCCCTGAACTAGTGGGATTTGCCCAAGTAGAGGAAGCCGCATTCGGTCGGCTAATTTTTTACAACCATCTTTCCCAAAAATGTAATAGCGATTATTTGGCAATTCTTCGGGAGTAAACCAGGCCATATTCTCAACCAGACCGAGTACAGGAACATTAATTGATTTTCCAGAAAACATGCTAATGCCTTTAACAACATCGGCTAGTGCAATATCTTGGGGAGTGCTAACAATTATAGCACCGGTAACGGAGACCTCTTGTACAAGCGTTAGGTGAATATCGCTTGTTCCTGGGGGTAAATCGATGAATAGGTAATCAAGTTCGCCCCATGCCCCTTGATGGATTAATTGTCGTAGAGCATTGGTTGCCATAGGACCCCTCCAAACAAGTGCGTCATTGGGATTAACAAAAAAACCAATGGAAAGATGCTTAACCCCGTAGTTCTCCACCGGAGTAATGAGTTCGAGGTCGCCCTCATGCATCATCTCAGGCTTAGCATCCTCCATACCCAGCATTTTGGGAATTGAGGGGCCAAAAATATCAGCATCTATTAATCCAACGCTGGCGCCTGTTTTGGCCATGGCAACAGCAAGGTTAACGGCAACTGTCGATTTGCCTACACCTCCCTTGCCCGAGGCAATAGCAATAATGTTCTTAACCTTACTTACCGATGCCTGCAATTTATAAGGCGATTCCTTGGGTTTATTAACGGGGGTTTTCAGTTCGATAGTCACTTCAATATCGCTGCCAATGCTTTGCTGTATGGCTTTAACACAAGCCTTTCGGATCGATGAAGCAAACGGATCGTTTGATTTTTGAAGCGCAAGGGTAAAGTTGATCTTATTTGCTTCAACAGTTAGGTTTTGTAGCATTCCAAGGCTTACAATGTCATTCCCCAATTCGGGATGCCTTATGGTTTTTAGTATATCAGTTATTGTTTGCTGTGTATGGCTCATTACTGCTATTAATTGATTTAAACAGAAGGACAAAAGTAGCAATTCTACATTAGCATAACAAAGAATGGATTAAAAGGTTGGGTGGGGTATTAAACTTGCCTAAGTGTTCAATTTTGCTTAATCGAGATTTAATTCCTGAGTTGGGTCCCAAAGAAGATTTTTAAAGTCGATTATCTTGTCGTTTTCAATAGTTAAACCCTCGCTCTCAAGCAACTCCATCATGGTATTGCTGTTTTGAAAATGTCTTTTACCTGTTAATAGTCCATTTCGGTTAACAACTCTGTGTGCAGGAATCCACTCGGGCAACTGTTTTGTAGAGCTCAGTGCCCAACCCACCATTCGTGCCGATTGTGGAGAGCCAATAAACCGCGCAATTGCGCCATAGGTGGTAACTCTACCCTCGGGTATTAATTTTACCACTTCATAAACTTTTTCGAAAAAGTTTAGTTCAGCCAAGGTTGGGTTCTTTAAGTTCTTTTTGTCTATCTAACTCAAATTTAATGTAAGTAATCGGTTTCCCTTGGTTGAGGAATATTTGCTCGTAGAAGGTTACTATGCTAAGGGTGGAATTATTGAATTCCGATTCATACAAATCGTTTGTACACTCTAGGATGTTAAGTTTATTCTGTTCAGCCAAAGCTTTGGTATACTCGTGTAGACTCTGGCTATCGGTTTTAAGGTGTACAATACAGTTTTGAATAGTAAACTGTTGATAGTAGGTTAGGAAACGACTAGAGGTTAGCCTTTTTGCTGCTCTTCTTGCTTTTGGTTGTGGGTCGGGGAATGTAATCCATATTTCGCTTACTTCATTTTTGGTGAAGAATGAGGTAATGTTTTCGATGCGGGTACGAATAAATGCTACGTTATTCATATTACTTTCAAAGGCCTCTTTGGCGCCTTTCCATAGCCTAGCTCCCTTTATATCTACTCCTATAAAGTTTTGTGTAGGGCATTTCTTAGCTAAATTTACAGTGTATTCTCCCTTCCCGCATCCCAACTCAAGGACAATAGGATTGCTGTTTTTAAAAAAATGAGAATGCCACTTGCCTTTTAATTCGTGGTCGTTGCCCCATACGTCGCTAAACGATGGTTGAAAAAGATTGCTAAAGGTTTCATTTTCTGCAAATCTCTTATGCTTGTCTTTTCCCACGGTGAAATTGAAGATGAATGATTTTTAATTAGGTTATTTGCTCGTTACCTTCTCAATTCTGATGCCTACAGATGCTACCCCGGTAAGGTTATGCGTACGCATGCCTTGCTGAAGGTTGAAGGTGTAAATCCCTTTTTCAGGAAAACGGACATACTGTTTATAGGGAAATTGATTATCGCGGAGCGCTCCAAAACCCTTTCCAGTCCAGTATCCTTTGGTATCAGCTAAAAAGTACTCAACTGTATCGCGGAGCATAGCCTCCGAGGGCGAATTTGTTTGAACAAATAGGTATAAATTGCTGTTGGGGTAACTTGTGGTATTCCGTATGTTGATGTAAATTAGGTGTGCTGAGATGGTATCGGTTATATCAACAGTGAAAGTTGCAAGGCTGTCGGAGCTCCACCCATTTTGAGGTATCTCGATGTTTGCATCGTACACAGCATCCTTCCCGCAACTTGTGGCCATAAGCACAACGGCAATAGCAACTCCAAATACGACTCTAGTCATTTCTAGGTTTTTTTTTGGCCTTTCGGCGTTTCTTCGTCTTCTTCGGTTTCTTGTCGTCAAACCGGGTTAGGCTATTCTCCTCAATAGCGCTTCCGTAGCCAATTTCAGCAACTAAACCTTCATTACTTGTATGCTCAACCACCTTAATGGGTTTAGTCCCTTTTTTGTTGAGTTCAATAATTTCTTTAACTCTTTCAATGGGAATTGGGATGAGGTTTGCAGCAGAATTAGGCTCACTACTATACCACATAGTTCCTTTAAAAATGTCAGTCTTTTGGTGGTAGTACGTAGCATCCTTTGTTTCAAGCGTAATGGTGGTTCTTGGAAAATCTTTACGGGCATCGATATAGGTATCAAGCTCATAGTTTAGGCAGCATTTCAGCTTACCGCATTGGCCAGCCAATTTTTGAGGATTGAGCGATAGTTCCTGAACCCTGGCCGAGTTAGTTGTAACCGAAACAAAATTGTTTATCCACGATGAGCAGCAAAGTTCCCTTCCACACGAACCAATCCCTCCAATCCTTCCAGCTTCTTGTCTGGCTCCAATTTGGCGCATTTCAATCCTAATCTGGAACTCATCGGCAAGAATCTTAATTAACTCCCTAAAGTCAACCCGTTCATCGGCAATGTAGTAAAACACGGCTTTGGTCTTATCGCCCTGATATTCAACGTCGCCAATTTTCATGTTAAGGTTAAGTTCGCTAACAATTTGGCGGGTTCGAATCATTGTGTTATGCTCTAGTGAGACCGCCTCAAACCATTTTTCAATATCAGCGGGTTTGGCCTTTCGGTAAATTTTCTTGAGTTCGCTTTTCTCAGGATCAATGCCTACCTTTTTTAGCTGTCTACTCGCCAGCCATCCAATTAGGGTTACGGTTCCAATATCGTGGCCTGGAGATGCCTCAACAGCAACGATATCACCATCCACGAGTGGAAGGTTATTAACATTTCGATAAAATGCCTTGCGGGTATTCTTGAATTGAATTTCAACAATATCAGTTGTTATCGGAGGTGTAGGAACATCGTTAAACCAGTTGTGAACGTCTAGCTTTGCACAACCCTTATTCTGGCAAACAGTGTTTTCAACTCCATCGCCTTCTGTTACTATTACCCCTCTAGAGCAGATGCTCTTTTCCATAGCTTTTGTTATTATGTTTGCTGGCACAAAGTTAGCTATTTATGGTGAGATTCTTTTTATCTACCTTAAAAATAGCCTATAATCAGCAGGTGTGCCCATATTAAGGTTAACCAAAAATAGCCATAACCAGTTAAAGTTTATTGATGAGTTTCACTAGTTTCATGGTCATATCCGTAAAAATAATTTGAGGGTTACCGTTACGCGAAATATGTTCAGTAGCAAGATTAAATGCGCTGTAAACCTGCAGGATATTATCGCCGTTGATAAAGGGAGAAAAGTTTTGGCTAAAATCTTTCTCTTCTCCAGCGATGTAAACTATATCTTCAAGTCCAAGATTTAGCATAAAACTCTCGCGGATAATCGTAAGGGAATAGCTTATTAGCTCTTTTTGACTCTCTCTTCCAAGCTTTGATGCTTTATTAACCCAATCGAGTAGCATAAGAATATTGTTGGAAAAACTTGCACGCATAAGATCGCGGAAAAGTTCAAAATACGGACTGGTTTCGTCCGATAGTGCCAGGGCAATTGCCTTTTGAAAATTCCCATTTGCTACACGGCTATAATCGCTCGCTTTATTGGGACTAATACCATAACGATTGGTAAGAGCATCGGCAATTGCCTCGCGCGCGATGGGTGGAACTTTTATAATTTGTGTTCGAGAGAGAATGGTACCTATAATCTTATTCGGATTTTCGGATACCATTAGGAAAACTGTTTTCCCAGGTGGTTCCTCAATTAACTTAAGTAGCTTATTGGCAGCGAAGGGGTGCAACCTTTCAGGTAACCATATAATCATGGTTTTGTACTCCGACTCAAAACTCTTAAGGCTTATCTTTTTAATGACTTCAGAACTTTCGCCAGTGTTAATTATGCCCAACTTATTCTCAAGTCCAATGGCTGAGTACCACTGCGATTCAGTTACATAAGGGTTCTCCAGAATTGTTTCGCGCCATTGCTGCATGTGCGCATCGCTTCCCTTTCGGCTACCTTCATCGTCGCCCTCCTTCTTTGTTACGTTTACAGGGAACACAAAGTGTAAATCAGGATGAATAAGTTTTTGAAACTTATGGCACGACGGGCATTCACCGCACGAGTCGTTCTCACCACGATTCTGGCACGATATATACTGTGCATAGGCTATTGCCAGTGCTAGTTTTCCGATTCCCTCTTGTCCTGCCAGTAATTGTGCATGGGCAATACGCGCTTCTTTAACGCTTTTGATTAACTTTGCCTTAACCTCTTCTTGCCCAACTATATTCTTAAATTGCATAAAATTTCGTAGGTTACTAAATCAAGATTTCAAAGTTAATAAAAAGGTTTAGAACTTTAGTTTGCCATCAACTCTCTTTACCCAAACGATTGCATTGAATTGTAGGTTTTTCGGAAATTTCTACAAACAGTTTTTATATCTTTGCTAATACAAACAACCTAAAACACTATATCATGATAAGTTTTGAATCATATAACTTTGCAGGTAAAAGGGCTATTATTAGGGTCGATTTTAATGTACCCTTCGACGAGAATATGAAGATTACCGATGATACCCGCATCATGGGAGCCCTACCTACCATTAAAAAGGTTCTTGGCGATGGCGGGTCTGTTATTCTTATGTCGCATCTTGGCCGGCCAAAGCAGGGGGCAGAGGATAAGTTTTCACTCAGGCATATCATACCAACCCTAGAGAATAGCCTAGGTAAACCCGTAAAGTTTGCTACCGATTGCATAGGCCCTGATGCGGTACAACTATCGAGCAGTCTTAAGAAAGGCGAGGTGCTTTTACTCGAAAATCTCAGGTTTTACAAGGAGGAAGAGGCGGGTAATGAGGGCTTTGCTCAAAAATTGGCAACCCTTGCCGATGTTTATGTTAACGATGCCTTTGGTACAGCCCATAGAGCGCATGCATCAACAACAATAATTGCCAAGTTTTTTCCGAACAACAAAATGTTTGGTCTTTTAGTCGAAAGCGAATTGGCAAGTTTAGATAAAGTACTTCATAATCCACAGAAACCCTATACCGCAGTGCTTGGTGGAGCAAAGGTGAGCACAAAAATCACCGTCATTGAGAATCTTCTTAATAGGGTTGATAACCTTATTATTGGCGGTGCCATGATGTTTACCTTTATAAAGGCCAACGGTGGCAAAATTGGGGCATCAATGGTTGAGGACGATAAATTAGACATGGCTTTAGCTATTTTGGCGAAGGCAAAAGCGAAAGGCGTAAAAATTTTATTGCCTGTGGATGTGGTAATTGCCGATTCGTTTAGCAACGATGCTAAAACCAGAACCGTTAAGGCAGATGAAATTCCCGATGGTTGGCTAGGTCTGGATATTGGTTCTGAAACAATTTCTGCGTTCTCGGCAATTATCGAGGGTTCAAAAACTATTCTGTGGAATGGGCCAATGGGAGTTTTTGAGATGCCGAATTTTGCCCTTGGAACAAAAGAGGTTGCCAAAGCCATGGCTAAAGCCACAGTTAAAGGTGCGTTTAGCCTAGTTGGAGGTGGCGATTCGGTAGCTGCAATTAATCAGCTTGGCTTGGCCAGCGAGGTAAGTTATGTATCAACAGGTGGAGGTGCATTGCTCGAATATCTCGAAAAGGGAGAATTGCCAGGCATTAAGGCGGTTAGAGAGTAGCCACCAGTGTTTATAGCTTATCATTTCGGCGAGGCAATCCCTCGCCGTTTGTTTTTTGTGAGCATCAAAATGTATATTTATGTAACTTTGTACGGATGAATACCAAACTTTTAAATAGAATTTTTAGCGTAACACCAGCAGAATTTGAAACCTTGGCCTTAGATGTGTTTCGCTTTCAGGTTAAGCATAACGGCGTTTATGCTCAATATGTATCGTACTTAAATGTTGATATAAATAGCATAAAATGCATTAAGCAAATACCTTTTCTCCCCATATCCTTTTTTAGGTCTCATCGTATTTTAGTTGATGATGACAAGCATGAGGTTATTTTCAGCAGCAGTGGAACCTCGGGAGCCGAATCGAGTAAGCACTATGTGAAGTCGCTTGCAGTTTATGAGCAAAGTTTTTTAGAGGGGTTTAGGCTGTTCTATGGAGATGTGTCGAACTATTGCATTTTGGCGCTCTTGCCCTCATACCTCGAAAGGGAAGGTTCATCGCTTGTCTATATGGCAAACAGGCTGATTGCTGATAGCCAAAACCCGCATAGCGGTTTCTTTTTGCATAATCCCAATGAGTTAATAGAGCGATTAAAGCATCTCGAGGAAATCCATCAACCCACCATTTTACTGGGGGTTACATTTGCCTTGCTAGAGTTGGCATCAAAGTACAAACTAAACCTAAAGAGCACTATTGTTATGGAGACTGGAGGAATGAAAGGGAGAGGTAAAGAGTTGGTTCGTAGTGAGGTGCATGCAATCCTAAAACAATCGTTTGGTCTTAGCTCTGTTCACTCTGAGTATGGGATGACCGAACTCCTTTCGCAGGCATACTCAAAGGGCGAGGGTATTTTCTCTACCCCACCCTGGATGAGGGTGAAGGTTCGCGATCCTTATGATCCGTTTTCATATTTACCCAATAGTCGATCGGGAGCGCTAAATATAATTGATCTGGCAAATATCAACTCCTGCTCCTTTATTCAAACCGACGATTTGGGGGTATTGTATAGCAACGGTACTTTCGAGGTTTCGGGCAGGATGGATGGGAGTCAGATAAGAGGGTGTAACCTTTTGGTGCTATAAAAAGCCACTGCCAGCAATGCTGGCAGTGGAAACCTAAAAAAACCATAAAAAAGCAACCTAACCCCATTAACCAAAAGGCTTTGCTGCTTTAAAGCTTTAACCCTAATTTTTTTGCTAAATCTTTGGGCAAAGCATCTTTATGCACCATGATGGAAGTGGTTTTTAGCTTAACGTATTGCTCCGACATGTGCAAATATCCATTATATATATGGTCTGAACTGCCCCATGAGTTTTTGGTTAGGTAGTATAAATTTCCGTCTTGATCTTTAGAGATACCAACAATATGCATCAGATGATCATCGGTGGTAGTGAAATTATCAAAAGTTTCCTGACGTAAACCTTGGGTTACGTTAACTTCGGGCACAATGCGATTAAACCCGTAGATTGTACTTAGCAGTTCATCCTTAGGTACATCTACCCATTTGCCTTGTTCGCTATCGGTCATTTCGGTAACCTTAACTTGTGGCAGTACTGCCAATCCCTTTCGGTATGCAAATCCTTTTTCGCTCACATCGCCATCCCAGCAAATGGTATAACCGTTATCTATTGCGTTGTGCATAATAGACATTAGTTCATCCATTGGAACATTGTAGTATGCTTTGTGCGCCCAGTTATCGGGAATTTCAAGAACTATTGGTTGGTAGAACGGGTGATGAGTGTAGGATGTAAGTTCAATATAATTTTCAATATCAATGCCTAGGTGCTCTGTTAGGGTGTGTGGAGTGAACATTTTCCCTTCAATACTAAATCTCTCAGGGGTTTCGCCAAGATATGTAGTAAGAATATTATTGAATGCAGGTTCCCATGCGGTGGATAGTTTGCGGTTTGGATTTTTAACAACAGCCTCTAAAAAACCATTTAGCACGGCAGCAAGTTCAGAATGAACATGCATTTCCTCGCCGTAGTTATTCCCTAAAAACTCACTTTCGGGAACAACGCCATGCGTTGCAATAACGGTTAAAACATCGTGTGCCTGACCGCCCTGTCCAAAGTTGTTTTTACCCTGAAAACGAACAAATCTTTTGCCCTTATTGGCATAGGTATGCTTAACAAAATACATGGGAGAAAGTAAAACCTGCGGTTTACCCATTCTTATAATTTCCGATTCAAGAAAGGATGATACTGCATAGCTCCAGCATGTTCCCGTTCGCTGCTGATTCTTAACTGGGCTAGTTTTAATCTCTTTAACCACTTCAAGTTTATACCCTTCTCCTTCTTCCTGGGCAAAGGTTATAAACGATAATCCCGCTAATAAAAATGTTGCAAAAAATGTAACTTTAAGTCGTTTCATGGCCATTGTTTAGGTTTAGTATATTGATATAATACCAGGTGGAAAGTTTAGCTGAGTTAAAAATATTTCCCATTTAGACTAAAACAATAAGCTTAAAGACGCTAAATAGCAGCAATATACTGTGATTTAGTAAATGGTTACTATCTCAACCTGCTAAGGTAACTAGCGCTTTGTACCATATTAAATTTATAAAATTGTAAAACCTTTTAAACAATTGTTTATATTGCATGAAGTTTCAGCATAACTCTAAACTTTAAACTATAACATTATGAAACGATTAGCAATCTTTTGCTTGGCGGTCTCCGCTTTTTTCCCAGCAACTTTATACGCTGGGGGTATTGTAACAAATACAAACCAAAGCGCATCGTTTATTCGAATGCCTGCTCAGGATGCCACCATTAGCATTGAGGGTGTTTACTACAACCCTGCAGGGTTAGTTCATCTGGATAATGGGTTCCACGTATCGGTAAACAGCCAAACCATTATGCAAACACGTGAAATAAGCAGCACGTTTAACATCATGAATCAGCAAAATTTTCAGGGGGATGTTTTTGCACCCATTTTTCCTACTTTTTACGCAGTTTACAAAAAGGATAAGGTAGCTTACTCCCTTGGTGTAAACCCCATTGGTGGTGGGGGTAGTGCCGATTTTAAGAGCGGTTTGCCATCGTTTGAACAGCAAATAGCTGTTTTGCCAGGATTACTTCTTTTAAATGGATTAACAGATCCAGATCATTTAGCCTATAGTGTAAAAAGCGCATTCAATGGTAACTCGCTAAACTGGGGTTTTCAGTTTAACGCTTCGTATGCGCTAACTGATATGATATCGCTAAGCCTTGGTTTTAGGTATGTTATTTCCAACAACAACTATGAGGGGTACTTAAAGGATGTTATGATAAATCCATTTCATCCCTATAATCCAAATGGGGCGGGAAGTATGGTGTCGGCTCCCTTATTCTTTGGTGCACTTTCAACTGCAGCTACAGGAGCTGCAACATCAATGCAGGGTATTATTGATGGGGG
>CALGIR010000162.1 GCA_937915475.1 uncultured Bacteroidales bacterium | reverse complement strand
GTCAATTTAACGTACGTTACATCCATCCCCATGCACAAAACACGCACCATTAGTCTGAACGATGGCACGGTGTATAAATGCACACTCGAGTCGTTTATCGACCGTGGTTTTCCTCGACCTTTCTATCTTATCGAAAGTTTAACCGATGAGGTACGTCGTGCAGAAAAGAAGGCCTACGAAAAAGTTATTCGTATGATTTCGCACGAAGTAAACAACACCACAGCCGGTATTACTTCTACTTTAGATACAGTTCAAGAAGAGCTGAAAACAGTGGATGGAACCGACGATATACGCAAAGTCATGCAGGTTTGCATTGACAGGTCTTACAGCATGAGTGAGTTTATTACCAACTTTGCCGATGTGGTAAAAATTCCGAAGGCGGTTCTTTCTCCCGTAAATCTAAATGCCCTTATTAAATCTATGACACGATTTATGGAGGTGATGTGCCTGAAAAGGGATATAAAACTCACCTTCATTGCCGATGATAAGCTACCCTTGCTTCAGATGGATGCATCGCTCTTTGAACAAGTATTGCTGAATATCATTAAAAACTCGGTTGAAAGCATTGAGAACGATGGGGAGATTACCATAAAAACCAACGCTCAAAACCAAACGCTCGAAATTGCAGATAATGGAAAAGGGATTAGCAAGGAGATTGAAAGCAAACTGTTCAACCCATTCTTTTCGAGCAAACCAATGGGGCAAGGTTTAGGATTGCTGTTTATTCGCGAAGTCCTTGCGCAGCACAATTGTCGCTACTCGCTGCGCACCTATGATGATGGGCTAACGAGGTTTGTGGTGAAGTTTGATATTTAACCATTTCTTTAAGAACTGCATTAGAATGAAGAAAAGATAATTATTCCCCTAAACTTCGTACAGTTTATTTATGAGGCTTGAATTTACGCAACACCTTTTTTCGATAGAATCGCCTGAAAGAGAATAAAAAATTTTTTCTTAACAGCAAAGCGGCGTATAATTGTTCCCTTCTATTTGCAGCCAGTGCATATTGCTCAGCCATTAACGCCAAAAAAACAGGCTTATTAGTAAGTTTCTTAAGATTGATGAGTCCACGAGCAGGCGAGATGTATCTTTTAAATTTCACCCGGTTGAGGTCGATAAAGGAGAAACTCCAGTCCTCCTCCCCTTTTACATTTACAAGCACATTACCTGAACTCAAGTCGTTGTGCCATGCACCTAAAGGATGCACAACATGGGCCATGTATTGCGAAAAACACGACAGTATACGCTCCTGGTCGCCGTTATCTGTGTTCAACACTGCTGTTAAATCAAAATCATGTTCATAATAAATTGATACATAAAAGGCCTTTTTCAAAATGCCCCACCTCCCATACACCTCAATATACCCTACGGGTTTCGGCGTATTTATGCCAATTTTTTCGAGGCGCCGCGCTACCCTGTAGGATCGTTTGGCCTTGGTTGACCGAAACCACGAATACATAAGACGATTAAAAGTAGTAACACGGTTAAATGATTTGATACACAGCCTCAACTGACCATGCCAAATAACCTTTATCTCATTCCTATCTTTCTTTAGGGTTTCTCCCTCATCGTCAAATATTTGAGGCACTGACTTCATAAAGTTATTCATCGTCGAAAAATCCGGACTAATATGAATATTAACCTTCATAATCACTGATAATTAATAATTAAATTTGGCAATTAGCTGGTTGCGCAAATTGCAGATATCATCTAGGGAGGTTTTAGGAAATGGCAAGATACAAAAAAACAGCATGTTTGCTCAAAAATGGAAAGAACACCAAAGGGCTTAAGAATAAGATTAGCCCCACAGTCACACGAGGAGATTAATTACGCTCAACTTGACCCTCGCTGGCTCTGATTACAAATCCGTGCCATCAGAAAAATTAAAGCAGCAGTTTGATTTCTTGTTTGTTTAGTCATTAGTATAGTCCTGCCGATTAGCCCCTTAAAACCTTATGAACCACAAATTTATTCAATACTCCGATTCGGGAAATTGCCCATTCTTTTTGCTTATATGATAGAAAAATCCCCCAGCCAAAATGACTGGGGGATTAAGTCTACTCAGATTAACCTAAACAATTAACCATTCTAAATAGAGACATTAACTTAAAAAGTTAAATATTATATCAAGAAAGTCCTATCGCATAATTGTGATCTTTGTGCTATAAACTTTCTGATCGTTAATAATTTTAATGATATACATTCCTGCGTCAAGCATTGATACATCAATACGGTTGTTCCCGTGTTGCTTAATATTAAGCATTCTGCTTCCGCTCAAATTGTATATCATTACTTGTGCATTATCGGCGTTTTGAATGTAGATTTCATTCCGAGCTGGGTTTGGATAAACCGTTATAGCTTTAGATAAAACCTCATCAACCGAAACAAATAGAGTGCTAAATTCAATGGTTGCCAATTCTGATTCGCCAGAAGTGTATACCGATGAAACAGCGGCTACATATGTGTCGTTTTGAGGTAAATCGGTGGCCGTAAATACATATTCCTTCTCAGCAATGCTTCCGGCAACTGGTGTTTCAAGATTGTTAAGATAAACGTTGTATCCAATAAATGATTTAGCCGCTTTAGCTGATTGAGCAACTCCTTGGATATTGCTTTCCTGTAGCTGAATTGCCACATTATTTGCTTGTCCTAGCATTTGTGAACTCATAGCTACTTCTTTATCGCCAACATTTGCGACTACTCTAAGTAAGAATGCGCCTGGAGCAGTTCCTAGTTCAGCAATTGGCAAGAATCCATTAGAAACATCATAGTAATAACCAGCATTGGTATTAGGTCCATCCGTATCTATTGACAAATAGTTGGTGTTCCCTGGTAAATTATCCCAATGAACCATTGCATAAAATGCGCCTGAAAACTGGATATCCTGTACTGGAACACTTGCCCAATCATCTGCAGGAATTTCAAATGCCTCTGTAACACCTAAGCTACTACCCGATGCATTGAATACCTCAATGGTTACCTCATTGCCAGCACTTCCTTCATTTGCTTGACCGTGAAGTACAAATTCTACAATGGATCCTGTTTCAGTTACATCGAAATAGTTCCCAAGGTATGCGTCTGCTCCAGGATTCAGTGCAAGCCCATTTTCAAAGGTGCCGTCATCAAGAATATACTCTGTTGTTGTACCATGCTCCCATGTAAGGGTTGCTGTTTGGTTTTCATTATCAACATTAACCGCAAGTTGGCCGGGTATAATAGTATACTCCTCAAGTTCTACACCGAGTGTTTCTGATGCACTGGAGATCTCAACCGAAGCATCTGAAAAATCGATAAAACCGAACTTCGTAGCCGTTAAGGTATAGGTTCCTTTACTTACAGCACCGAAAGAAACAGAACCGCTTTCGTTCACAATTGCGTTGTACGAGTAAGCTGTATGTCCATTATTATTTACCAATTTAATGCTAGCTCCTTCCGCACTTTCGCCTGAGTTGGTAGTAACATTAATGGTAACCTGACTGTAAATACCATTGGCTACAGTACTGGAAAACGATGGAGCTGATACTTCTTCAGTATAAATTGCCTCAACAGCATAGGAATAAAAGCCTTCTTCTGCAGGTGCCCAAGTATTATCGGTATAGGATACAATTGCTTCAGACGATACAATGGGTTCTGTGTTAAGCTTTGTCCATGATGTTGGGTTGTGAATATCTGATGTAGGCAAACGGTATATATTGTAGCCTTCAAGCGCTTTTGTCTGAACAACATCCGTTTTACCATCTACAAATTTAACCTTAGCGCCAATCTCAAATAATCCTTCCATTCCAACAACATCCGACAATGGAACAATACCCTGTCCTGGATACTTAATTCGTGCTAAATTTGGTGCAACTTGCGTAGAACCTTTATCATACGCCAATAATGGGGTAGAAAAATCAAGTCCTTCCCAATGAACCATTACATAAAAGCTCTCGGCAACGGTTATTTCAGGAATATCAACATAGATAGGATAAATCGTTTCACCAGCAACAATAGGAATAGTAAAAGGCTGTGTCATTATCAGATCTTCATTCATATTGAATAGTTCGAGCGTAACATCGCCTGCAGAGTAACCCCCCCCTGCCCAGTTATAAATAATCATATCAAAACCTGTAATGGTAGCAGTCTCACCTATGTCAAATAGATTTCCTAACCACACATCTTCGTTTATATCGGCTGCATAGCCTGTGTAGATACCTGGTTCGTCAAACAAACTAATGGAGTCGGTAACGCTTGTATAAGGTTTTTGCCAAGTAAGATCCATGCTTCCGCTATTTTGCATTGCAAGCAGCATAAAAGAAGGCTCACTTATCTCTTGCAGAACAATATTGCCAAGGTCAACATCCGTTCCTTCGGGAGTTTCAACCACAACTGTATATTTGGCATAATGCTCTAAATCAATGGTAATGGTGTATGTTTCGTTTGCATAAACCGTAGGAGCTTCAAAATATCCATCGGCACCTGTTACAACGGTATAATCTTCATACCCATTAATATTAACGTCAAGGTTGGCTACCGGAGCATTATTATCGCTGGTAAATACCTTACCAGAAATAGTCACTTCGGGTTTTAGCTCAAGGTTATAAACAAGAGAAGTCAAGGCACCACTAGTAACCTCTATGGGGTCAACTATATCGCGATAGCCAAATTTAACCAGTTTTAGGTCATGTTCTCCCTCTGGAGCAACAAGGAATTGAAACACACCAAACTCATTTGTAGCTGTAATGGCACTTGTTCCCATCAGGCTAACACGTACATTTTCTGCTCCTTGAGCACTTTCGTCATACACTAAACCTTCAATTTGCCCAATTCCCGATTCGTTTTTATGAAAAATGGTATTTGGCAACATACTATTAATTGAAAGGCTGTAATGAGAATTCATATATTCAGAATCTGTTAAATCAATAGCACCATTTATAAACTGAATGCGTGCCGATCGGTTTGGAATTTCACCTTCACCCGCTTTAAAATGTATCGTCCCGCCTGATTCAGATTCTTCGTGATATATAAAAACGATCAAATTATCGCCATTGTACACATACGGAATTTCGAATGGGAAGAAAACTTCACCTTCCGATGAGGCTTCGAATGAAACGGTACTATTATAAACCCTTGTGAACTGCTCCGACGAACGTAGCCCGCCTTGCATATTATTATCAGTGGTTTCAGCAACAAAAATCTGAATAGGCAGATCCTCTATATTGTTATCTTCTTCGTTTTTATAAAAGTAGGTTAAACCGGTAATAGTACCCGTAGAACCTACCTCGAACCCCATATACATTATTTGGGTTATTTCACTGTACGACATTCCGTTTAATGGATAACCTGTCCAATCGTATTCGGTGGCATTTCCTACCTGAATGGTGTCGGTACCTGAAGCCTGAACGAAAATCTTTAAAGGACGAGTGGTATTATCATCCAAGTCCATATCATCGTCGTATACAACCATACCATAAAGTTTCATGGCCCCTATTTCGTCAAATGCATAATCAAAGGTGTATTGCATCGTTTCTTTTGAAGCTAAAGCAGCACCAGAAACAGCAACAAGTTCTTGGTCGCCTTGAATTGTATCGACAACCATAAGTTTTACCGTATAGTCATCCGCTTGAAGATTTACCAGCCCATTGTTTTTAACGTTCATCGTATATGAAACGTCATCGTACTGCATTGGAGAAACATCTCCTTTTAAAGAACTGGCTGTAATATTTTGTTCGTAGTAAAATATTTGTGGTCCCCTCACAAAATCAATATTCATGTTAACAGCATAACCTGGTACATCAGGGGCACCCACAGCAAACCCAATATAATTACTCCCAGCAGCAGCACTGATATCTACAGAAAACTCCTGAAAAGAATTTGTCATGGGATCTATGGCTGCATTTCCAATATACGTCCAAGGTCCATTTGGTGTCTCGGAATATACAATATCGAGTGTGGCAAACCACCACATTTGAGAATAAGCCAAAAACTCTAATTGATCTCCATCATTAATTATCAATCGAGGGGTAACCAGTGTATCCTGGGCCATAGTGGTTGCCCCTCGATT
>CALGIR010000161.1 GCA_937915475.1 uncultured Bacteroidales bacterium | reverse complement strand
GATTTTACCAGTAAAAGCAAGGTTTCTGAATTAATGTAATTTTTTTAATCGGACAACAATGATTTTTAAGTAAACCTTAATTTGTTTATCAGTCTAAGGGATGGATTATATATTAAATTTGCCTATTAAGTATTTAATTAAAAAAATACACTATGAGAAGTATTTTTGTGTCATTTGCGCTTGTCATGGCATTTACGGTATCTTCATTTGCACAGGATGCAAACATTCGTAGCTTACCGTTTTTCGATAAGATTAAGGTAACCAATCAAGTCAATGTTATTTTAACCCGTGGCGATGAGCCAAGTGCTCGAATTGAGGCTACGGGTATTTCAATGAGCGACATTGTTACAGAGGTAACTGGCAAAACTCTAGAGATTACGCTTAAAAGAGGAGTTTATAAAGATGCTACTGTTGATGTTTTTTTAACCTATATCCAGCTTCGCGATATTTATGTTAGGGCTTCGGGTAGGCTTAGTTTTCAGGATACCATAACGGGTGATAAACTTATTGTTTATGCAACAACCAATGGCGAGGTTAATGCAATTGTCGATTTACAAACCCTTGATGTTTCTGTAAATAAAGGAGGCTTAGTGCGGATAAGCGGAAATATAAGTTCATACGAAGCACGAATAGCCACTGCTGGGAACCTTTCTGCCCTAGAACTTCAAGTCGATAGTGCTTTTGTTACAGCTTCAACAAAGGGAATTGCAAAGATTACTGCAAAGGAGTTAGTTGAAGCAAACCTTAGAACTGGAGCAACGTTAACATTAACGGGTACCCCAAAGCGAAAAAAAATAAAAACAGAACTTGGAGCAACTGTCTTAGAGCAATAGAATATGCTCAATAACAGTCCAGTGGTCTGTTGGTTTTTACCCATTATTTACTTTTAGTTGATATTTTTGCCGTTTAACACACCATAAATTATTCAAATGCATAGCAATAGTACATTCATAAATCTTCTCAAAGCAGAGATAGTTCCTGCTTTAGGATGCACCGAGCCCATAGCAGTTGCACTGGCTGTAGCCAAAGCCCGCGAAACTCTTGGTGAAACTCCAACAAGCATAAAGCTGTTTTTAAGTCCTAATATCTTTAAAAATGGGATGGGGGTTGGTATTCCAGGAACAGGAATGATTGGATTACACATTGCTGCGGCGTTGGGAGCAGTTTTTGGAAAGTCAAGCCAAGGTCTCGAACTATTAACAGGAATTTCCGATAACGTTGTTGATGAAGCGAAAACTATTGTTGATAACAATAGGGTTTCTATAGAGATAAAGGAAGGGATTGAGAAGCTTTACATCGAAGCTATCTGCTCAAACTCCGATGGGGAATGGGCCAAGGCGGTAATTACCGAGAGACATTCGAATATTGTATTAGTCGAGAAAAATGGTGTGGTTATTGAATGCAACGAAAACCAGGATACTAATGCTGAAGATAGAAGTTTAAAAGAGAAAATTTCGTTAACAGTTGAAGCAATATTTGATTTTATTACGCGTGTGCCTTTTGCTGATATTGAGTTCATACTTACAACGGTTGATTACAACGATGCTATAGCCCAGGAAGGCTTGAGTAAAGAGTATGGTTTAAGTGTTGGGCGTAAGCTAAAGGAGTATATTGAAAAGGGCATTCTATCTGACGATTTAATGAATAATGCAATGTACCTAACTGCTGCAGCTAGCGATGCGCGCATGTCTGGAAGTACTCTTCCGGTAATGAGCAATTCGGGCAGCGGAAACCAGGGGATTACAGCAACACTGCCAGTATATTCAGCAGCTAAGAGTTTAAAGTCAGATAAGGAGACCTTGGCGAGAGCTTTAGTTTTATCGCACCTCGTTGTTATCCATATAAAAAATTATTTAGGTCGATTATCAGCCTTGTGTGGTTGTGCTGTTGCAGCTATTGGCGCTGGATGTGGTGTAAGCTATTTAATGGGTGGTGGTTTAAAAGAATCGATATACACCATTAAAAATATGGTGGGTAATATTACGGGAATGGTGTGTGATGGAGCCAAAGAGGGCTGTGCCCTTAAGGTTAGTACAGGGGTTAGTGCTGCAATTCAATCGGCACTTTTGGCACTCGAGGGCATTGTAATCTCTTCCAATGACGGTATTATTGATGAGGATATTGAGAAAACAATCCAAAATTTCGGAAGAGTAGGCTCCGAAGGAATGAATCAAACCGATAAGTTGCTGCTCGATATAATGGTATCAAAGGGGAAAGCATAAGGCTTCTACAAAATAACGGATATAGTGTCTAGTTTTTCATTTTCTATAGTGGTCTAATTTATTTGAACAGGAAATTATTAATCTTTAATTTTCTGAACGATGACAAAAAGAAGATGCACATTCAGTTCCGTTTACAAGGCCAAGGTAGTTCATTAAGTGATTAGGGAACAACAAGCAACGAACGAACTTTCTCAAAATCACCAAATTACATCCCATCGAAGGCTTATTGCGAAAAAGACCTTCAAACAATGGCTCAGCTGGACAAACTACACCAAGAGGATCCGAAACAGGGCACTCGCAGAATGCGCAATGAACTTGTTGTTTTGAAGTGGGCCGCTGTTATTTGCGAACATTGATAAACGTAATGCGGATCAGAACGGTTTATTACAGGCCTCGTACAACAATATCCGCTCCCACAAAATATAAGTACCCATATCTGTTGCGCAACCTTGAGATAGAAGGCCCGAAGCAGGTCTGGAGTATTGACATAACCTATATTCCGATGCAAAAGGCTTTATGTACTTCACCGCCATAATTGATATCTACAGCCGATACATTGTTGGATGGAGTATTTCCAACTCGATGGAGGCAGAATGGGTGGCTGGAGTTGTGGAGGAGGCGGTGGAGATTCATGGGAAGCCCGAAATCATTAACTCGGACCAAGGGATCCAATTCACATCAGATTGCTATATTAACTTCATTTAAATTTTAAAGACAGTAAACCTCAATGGATTTGGAAGCAGGATGCCAGCCGCATCTCCAACCACTGTGTAACAGGCAGCAGTATAATTTATAAACAGAAAACAATATTTAGTATGTTTAACCTCATAAAAAGCAAAAAAATGTGTTTAAGTATAAATTTGTCCAGTCAAACTAGACCATCTCGAAATTAATTATTAATCGAAATTTAAAAGATTACTCTTGTTTTATAGGGGTCAAAACACATAGCGTTGAATTAATACCTAAGGTTGTAAAATAGTTATTCATTGAACTAGGTAGTACATATTGGAACTGGAACGGAAGAAATATGTTAAATAATTCATTAAATATTATTTAAAATGGCAACACTGATAAAAACAATTTCAGATGGAAGTGTAATCGAGTTTGCTGAAGGCTCTTTTGATAACTGGTGCGTTTATTTAACACGAAAAGGTGATACAAGATTTGCACCTAGGGATGTACAATATTTTACTGAATTGCAAAGTTTTGCCAAAAAATATACTAGTAGAAAAATATATGATGATTTTGTGAAGATTTATGAAATTACGGATTCGAAAATTAATAAAGAAGTCTTAGATAAAATTACTGACATTTCTAATGATTATGGAAAGGATAAGGTTATTATAGATATATGGTTTACAGTAATTTATGCTGGTATGATTGCGGAAGAAAACAAAAAATTTGCAATACTAAAAAAACGTATTAAAAGATTAGGAATGCATCAAATATTAATCGAAAATCAAGCACCAAGTTTTGCGGCAAACTTTAGTAAAGGTAAAAAGTGGCGAGAACTTGATGCTATAATGAAAGAGTATGGGTTTTAGTTTACTTTAAAACTTTTCAAGCCGTAAATTTTTTTATGATTTTGGCTTTACAAAGATTTTCTAACTCTTCTTTTCTTTTAATATTTATTTCAAGGTGTTGATTTTCAATGACTATACCAATAAATTTTCTGCTAAATAAGTTTGCTGCAATATCTGTGGTTGAACTACCTGTAAATGGGGCAAAGCAAAGACTTATTTTTGAAGTAGATGTAAGTATAACTCTGTCCAATCAAACTAGACCATTTCACTTCAATATCATCAATATTGAAATCACAAAATGTTTCGAAAGTGCCAATTACTTATCCTCCCCTTGATATAGGTAATATTGATAAATTATTTTCAGAAAAAAGTCTAGGTAATTGAGATTTATGATCAAATTTGGTCATTAATCTTGCCTCGCGAAACTCGTTTATTTTCCTTGCTGTAATTTCAAAATGACCCTCTTTCGAAATTTTATCTTTGATTTGGTATTTGTCAAAAATCAACTGCCAAGCCTTGTCATTTTTTGATTTTCTCATAGTTTTTAATTAAAACTTCGTCTATCTGTCCTCGATCTGCACCATTTGAGTTAATAGACCGAATAGCTTTCACAGTTGTTATAGTGTAGTTTTCATATTGGTCTTTAATGAATTGAGCTGAGGAATTTGATAAAAGGAATTTTGTTCCTTTCCCATTTAATATATCACAGACTTCTCGCAATCTAATTTGGTCAAACATATCCCAACCCCCTTGGATGTATCCTGTGAAATTTGAATTTTCAGAAATTGGATGATATGGAGGGTCTAAATAAACAAAACTATTTTCATCTGCTTGTTCTAAAATATCCGAATAATCTCCACAATTAATTGAAATATTATTCTTATTCAAAAACTTATTTACTGCTTTTAAAGTAGGTTCATTAACGATATTGGGATTTTTATAACGTCCAAATGGAGCATTAAACTCACCTGCACTATTTACTCTATAAAGCCCATTGAAACAAGTCTTATTAAGATATATTATTCTTGATGCTCTTTGAACATCTGATAATTTTAGAAACTCATCGGTTCTGTCTACACCCCTGATTTGATAAAAGTATTCTGAGGTATTTTTGTGTTTTTTTAAATCTATGACTAAATCGTCAAGTCTATTTTTTACAACATTGTACACGTTGATTAACTCTTTGTTAAAATCATTAATAACAGCATTCTCAGGTTGTAAGTGAAATAATACAGCACCTCCGCCAATGAAAGGCTCAAAATATTTGAACTCACGAAAATTTTTGGGCAAGTGCTCAACAATTTTGGGAAGAAGTTGTCTTTTACCTCCAACCCATTTTAAAAATGGTACAATTAATTTATTTTTGTTGTTTCTTGCCATTTGTCAATTTACTTTATATTGCCTTTCACTCTGCGAAGTTAGTGAAATACAAATATTTTTGTCTATAAGCAATAATTCTTTTTATTTATTGCGTTAAGTTCTTGAATTCAGGAGTATCTTGTCTTGTCCTGGCATAGGTTGACCAAATTAGCGTTAATAATTTGGTTTATTTA
>CALGIR010000160.1 GCA_937915475.1 uncultured Bacteroidales bacterium | reverse complement strand
AGTTTGTATAACCATCTGTAACAATTGTCCGATTAATAGGGGGCTAGACCAGATTGTTGCCCCCCTAATGGTGGTTCAGGGACAAAACGACCCAAGGGTAAAGAAGGCTGAGTCTGACCAGATTGTGATTGCATTGCGCGATAGGGGATTTGCTGTAGAGTATATTAATGCTCCCGATGAGGGGCATGGTTATGCCCGTCCAGTAAATAATATGGCTTTTATTGCAGCCATGGAGAAGTTTTTGGCAAAGCACTTGAACGGACGTTATCAGGAGAGCATAACCGATGAGGTAGCAAAGCGTCTCGAAGAAATTACAGTAGACGTTAATACCGTTGAGTTAACTGAGGGTCAATAGTTCATTGCCGACTGTTCAATGCAGAAGCGCAGCAAATTTCTTGCTGCGCTTTTGTATTCTTATGCTTTGCACAATATGTTGCTCATTGTTTTTATCTTTGCAGAGTTATATAAAAGATGGATAGAATGAATATTGAGAACACCTTACAGCTTGAAGTTTTAAAAGCTATTGAAGAGATTTATGGAGTTTTGCCAAACCCAAATCTAGTACAAATACAAAAAACCAAACGCGAGTTCGAGGGTAATTTTACGCTGGTTGTCTTTCCTTTGCTCAAAGTATCGAAGAAAAAGCCTGAGGATACTGCACAAGAAATTGGAGAACGTTTGGTTGCAACATCATCAATTATAAACTCATTTAATGTTGTAAAAGGCTTTCTAAACCTAACGCTAAGCAGTGATTTTTGGTGTGGAGTACTAAATACCATATCCAGTACCACTGATTTTGGTTATGCAAAATCAGGTTCATCGGGCAAAACCAAAATGGTTGAGTTTTCATCGCCTAATACCAACAAGCCTTTACACCTTGGTCATATTAGAAATAATCTACTCGGGTTTTCAATCTCGCGTATTTTAAAGGCCAATGGTCACAGGGTAATCAAGGTTAATTTAGTAAACGATAGGGGAATTCATATCTGCAAGTCGATGCTCGCATGGCAAAAATTTGGCAATGACGAAACACCAGACAGTAGCGGGAAAAAGGGCGACCATCTGGTAGGCGATTACTATGTGCTTTTTGATAAAGAGTATAAAAAGCAAATTGCAGAGTTGCAAGAGAAGGGTATGAGCGAGGAGGAAGCAAAGGTAAAAGCACCAATCATAATTGAGGCTCAGGAGATGCTCCGAAAGTGGGAGGCAAAGGATTCGGAGATTTATTCGCTTTGGCAGACGATGAATCAGTGGGTTTATGCAGGGTTTGATGTAACCTATAGTGCCCTTGGTATTGAGTTTGACAAGGTATACTACGAGTCAGAAACCTATATTCTTGGTAAAAGCATTGTAAACGAAGGTCTTGCAAAAGGGGTGTTTGCCAAAAAGCCCGATGGCTCTGTTTGGGTCGATTTAAAGGATGATGGTTTAGACGAGAAATTGCTCCTTCGTTCCGATGGCACATCGGTTTACATGACTCAGGATATTGGTACAGCAATTCAGCGCTTTAACGAGTATCGTCTCGACGACCATATTTATGTTGTTGGTAATGAGCAGGAATATCATTTTAACGTACTTAAACTTGTAATGGCAAAGTTGGGTTACGAGTGGGCTGAGCACTTATACCACCTATCCTATGGAATGGTTCAACTTCCCGAGGGGAAGATGAAATCGCGCGAGGGAACAGTTGTTGATGCCGATGAATTGATTGATGAGATGATATCAACCGCTCAGGAGATGTCGGAGGAGTTGGGTAAATTGGATGAACTTAGTGCAGAAGAAGCATCCAAAATAGTTAGAACTATTGGCTTAGGAGCCCTAAAATACTTCATACTAAAGGTCGATCCAAAGAGAAGCATGACCTTTAATCCAAAGGAATCAATTGACTTTAATGGCAACACCGGGCCTTTTGTACAGTATACCCACGCACGTATTCAGTCGATACTTCGTAAGGCTAGCGAAGTTGGAATTGCAATTCCAAAATCCATTGAGCCATTTAGCCTTGGTGATAAAGAGCGCAAATTAGTACAATTGGTATCAGCCTTACCAGGTATTATAAAACAAGCAGGTGAAATGCTTAGCCCAGCTTTATTGGCAAATTTTGCTTACGATCTTTCCAAGGAGTATAATCAGTTTTATCACGAGTTTTCAATTCTTAAAGAGGAGGATGAAAAGGCAAGACAAGCAAGGTTATTGATATCTCACGAAGTTGCCAATGCAATTCGTATATCAATGGGGCTGTTGGGCATTGATGTGCCCAAAAGGATGTAGTGGAGGGTCTAAACTATTTTCTAATATCACAGTCAGACTATAAAGCATAAATACATAAAAGATGAACCAGAACAAGCGCGGATTTGCAAGCGACAATAATTCGGGTGTTCACCCAAGTATTCTTGAGTCAATAAATAGCGTAAACCATGGGCACACCATTGCTTATGGCGATGATAACTATACGCAGGAGGCAACAGCAATTTTTAAAGATTTATTTGGTAGTCACATTGAGGTTTTTTTCGTTTTCATTGGTTCGGCAGCTAACGTGTTGGGCATAAAAGCAGCAACACAGCCATATCACGCCGTTATTACCCCCGAAACGGCTCACATAAATGTTGATGAATGTGGTGCCCCTGAGCGATTTACTGGATGCAAACTACTCACTGTGCCTACGCCTGATGGTAAACTAACCATAGAATTGGCCCAAAAGCATATGCATGGATTTGGATTTCAGCATCATTCTCAGCCTAAAGTTATTTCAATATCTCAACCAACCGAACTTGGTACGCTATACACTGTTGATGAGGTTAGAGACCTAGCCAACTTTGCACATCAGCATAATATGTATTTGCACATGGATGGTGCTAGGATTGCAAATGCTGCTGTGGCGCTTGATAGAAATTTCAAGGAGTTTACCACCGATGCAGGCGTTGACATCCTTTCGTTTGGAGGTACAAAGAATGGGATGATGTACGGCGAAGCCGTTGTATTTCTTAATCCCGATTTGGCTCATGAGTTTATGTACACCCGCAAGCAAGGCTTGCAATTAGCTTCGAAAATGCGGTATGTTTCTGCGCAGTTTATTGCCTACCTGTCAAACAATCAATGGCATAAAACTGCAAGCCATGCAAACAGTATGGCAAAACTTTTGGCTTCTAAACTTGAATTAATACCGAGGGTGAAGATTACTCAACCTGTTCAGGTTAACGGTGTATTTGCTATTATCCCCAAAAACATAATTGAGAGGTTACAGGCTGAGTATTTCTTTTATACATGGGACGAGGATCAATCCGAAGTCAGATGGATGACATCGTGGGATACAACAGAAGATGATATCAATAATTTTGTTGCAAAAGTTAAAGAACTGTTGACCTAACTGAGTATGATATGCATATTTCACTCAGAAGTTTTAACCCTTTTATTGTTTTTACTTTTTTCTTTAATATGCTGATTTACCAGTTTTAACCTCAAGTGAAATCATAAGTTTTGCAAATTGTTAGTAACAAATCCTAATTAACCATTGAGTATTCTGTTATAACGTATTAGCTTTGCATAAACCATTAGGTTTGTTTGATAGGTTAAATTTAGATTTAAAATGATTAAGAAGACAGCCATATTCCTTTCGTTTTTACTATTCTTCCTTCTGTTGGATTTATCATTTGGATATTCACTAAGGAGCGAAATAGGAAACCCTGATGAAAGCACTCCTGTTGCTCCTGTAGTTAGTCTCTCAAACGATATTTTCGATTTCGAGGAGTTATCATCATTTGAGCACACCATAAGCCATTTTCTTAAACATTGGGGCGTGACTGGTGCTTCAGTTGCCATAGCAAAGGATGGTAAACTTGTTTATGCAAAGGGGTTTGGATATGCCAATCGTGAAGAGCAGGAGCTAATGCAACCCTACCATTTGCTGAGGGTAGCCAGTGTTTCAAAGCTAATTACCGCTACTGCTGTAATGAAATTGGTTGAGGCAGAAAAACTTAGCCTTGACAGTAAGGTGTTTGGAGAGGAAGGCATTTTATCCGATAAAACCCAGTATGGATATATCGATAGTAGGGTTGAGCAGATTACCATTAAGCAGCTTTTGAACCACTCAGCAGGGTGGACAACACGATGGGGTGATCATCTTTTTATGCATGAATCTATTGCAAGACAGCAAGGTACGGAGTTACCCGTAAAAAAGTTAGATGTAATTCAGTTTGCTTTAGCCAAACGGCTGCACTACACCCCAGGAGGGCACAGTTCATATAGTAACCTTGGATATTTAATTCTCGAATGTATTATCGAAAAGGTTTCCAGCCTATCGTATGAGGCATATGTTACTCAAAATATTCTTAACCCAATCGGCATTTACGATGCTTTTATTGCCCACAACTTCGATAACCTAAGATACCCTCTGGAGGCAAGGTATTATGAGGTTCCTGAAGCATTAGAGGTTCCTGCCTATGATGGTGACTCCAAAATGGTACTTAAAAGTAGGGGAGGCAACGATATTCGAGTCCTTGGCGCAGCTGGCGGATGGGTAATATCATCGGTTAGCCTTATTAAGTTTTTAGTTTCAATTGACCCTGAGCGTGAAGGAGGAATTATCTCAAGTAAATCGGCCGCACTATTAGCCCATTCAGAGCCAGGTATGCATCCATTGGGATGGCGATGGATTTCAGTTGATGGTACAAGATGGAGAACAGGTTCGTTTGCAGGTACATCTGCTCTTGCCATATCCCGAAGCGATGGGTTTTCGTACGTATTTATTACCAACACAAGCCCTTGGGTTGGTTCGAAATTTCCTTATGAGGTGAACAGGATGATGGCGCGAGCTTTCCACAGAGTTGATGAATGGCCAGAGGTGTTTTCAAATAGTCCGTACTCTCCTAAACTTATTACTGATGTTGAACTGCAGGATACATACCATGAGTTAAGAAGGCCTTGGGAATGTTGGGATTTTACCGCTTTCGTAAGCAAATAGAAAGAATAATCTTATTCAAAGAATCGAAATATAATAGCTTAAGCTATTTAATTCAGCTGAAAGTTTTGCTCAAGTTTTGCCTCTTGGTTTCTAATCATATCAACAAATTCTAGTTGATTAACTATAAACTGCTCACGTGCAGCTTTGCTTGGTAGCGAAAGGAGTTTGTGCTTTTCTTCGGAATTTAGCATTAGGGTTCTTGCAATATCCAGCAAGTTTACACCATTTCCCCTAACAAATGTTCCCAGTTCTTTACTGATATTCAGTTTCAACTTCTTAACTTTTGTATTAGCCCCATAAATCATCGGACTAAGTTATAGATAAAAATCTGTAATTT
>CALGIR010000159.1 GCA_937915475.1 uncultured Bacteroidales bacterium | reverse complement strand
TATCGCCGTACTGTGGAACCGTTGGGCTGCTGTTCATAACAGCTGTTTTAAAGTTACTAAATAGTTCTTCGGCAGAAAGATAATCCAGTGTGTTCTCTTCAAGCCTTTGAACAAGATGCTTAATAAAAACACTTTCGTCAGGTACCTCGGTTAACGCACCGCTTGTCATTGCTTTTCTGCTTTTGCGATCATAAACCTTATCTAGGTTATCAGTTGCGTCGGCAAAAGCCTTGCGGCTTTTAAATATGCTTCCACCAAAGCAGGCATCGGCAATTAGCAGTGTGTGTTTGCTCTTTATTGCTGCAACATAGTCTTTAAGCTGACTGTTTGCAAGCCAGTTTCCAGTGCTCAAAGCTGAGGCATCGGAGGGTAGCCAGTAGCCAAATTCTGTTTCACTATCGAAGTAGCCATGCCCTGCGTAGAAAATAAGCAGGTTATCGTTTTTTCCAATCCTGCGGGTTATTTTGTCAAGTTCGTCAATGAATTGTCCGCGAGTGGGGTTTTTTAGAAAACTAACATCCTGCACCTCAAAATTATATTTCTCCGTTAGTACCTTAGCCAACATCGCGGCATCTCTTATTGGGTTGCTGAGGGTTGCTATTCCTGGATCAGGATATTCATTAACGCCAACTATAAGGGCATAGTATTTAGGTGCTCTTGGAGTATCAAAAACCAGATCAAGTTCTTCTGTGTCTGATATAGTTTTTTGCTGCTGGCTGTCTTTTCTAAACACGAAGAATTTACGTTCAATGCTGTTCTCGTGTATGTCCATTGATCGAATAACGATATCGTTTCGACCCATTTTAAGGTCTACAGTTGCCTCGAAAATTCCATTTGCCTTAAGTGTGGCATTTTGTCCATTTACTGTTACCTCGTATATCCCGCTTTTATCGGTTGCAGTACCCTGAACAAAAAGCGTTTCACTTTGTACAGTAATTCCATCTTTTGATCCAACTGATCGTAGTCGCCTGTCATCGAGTCCACTTGACGATTCTGCATAGAGCCTTCCTCTTGTTGTCTCGCTTCCAATTAGCGATACTCCCTCAGGTTTAAGGATAGAGAGCATGGGAGGGTCATTCTCGGGTTTTTGGGCTTGCGCAACCTGTTTGGCTATACTAAAGTTGCCCGTAACTGTATTTTCGAAGCGCTTTGATGCAGTTACGCTCATTGATGTGGTTGGTTTGTTTGAAATTGGGAAGTCGCGAAACTGTAGCGTACTTATATCAAGATTATCCAAACCAAATTTAGAGAAAGTTAACAGCTCTGCGCCAATGCTCAATCTCATTATCCTATCAATTCCATCGGGTACATTATCAAAAGTAAATGAGGCTTGGATGGTTTCACCCGTTTTAATGGTTTTTTGAGGTGTTGAGTATCGCTGAGAACCAACGATATCTCCCAGTTTTCCTCGTTGTGCATCAAAGTTCCTTTTCTTAAAATCGGTAAGGGTAATTAATCCGTTAATAAGTTTAAGGTCGCGTGGGGCCCCGTTGTTTTTAATGCTGAGTATTAACTCTAACTGGTTTTTTTCAGTCCTGTGCAAACTGATAAGCTTAAACAATACTTCGCTAAGATCGTCTTCGAGGGGTTTGATTGTTTGAGTATTACCAGTAAGTTTAAAGGTAACATCACCTTTAAGTTCAGGTAAATCCTTTAGTACATTCCATATAATTACCCGATTTTTTCCACCAGAAACCGAGTTGCCGATATATCCCGAAGTCGATTTCATAGGGAGGAACGTTTTACCTCCATCAGTTGAGAAGGTAGGCGTTACGCTGAATATCTGCCCAAGTTGCTCGCCCTCTATAGAGTATTCAATGGTAATATTGTTGTTGAGTTGCTTGGAGGTTAAATCAGAAAATTCTTGTGCATTTGTTTTAGTGTTGCCTAGCGTTATTGCTAATAGAATTAAAGGCAACAATTTCCAAGTTTTTTTCATAGCTGTTATTTATTAATGAATTAGTTGACACATAGCATGGTTACATTAGGTCGATGATGTTAATGTCAAATACAATGCTGTCAGTACCAAATTCGATGCCATTGATATGCAATTTAGCATTTTTTATTGCAACCTCCCTTGAGAGGTTTCTCATTTGTGAACTATATTGTTCATCGAGCGTTCTGATTTTTATGGAAGACTGTTCGGTTTCTAATGCTAATTGCCGAAGAAGTTTTTTTGAGAAGATACTCCAAAGTCCGCTGTAGCTAACTAGTGGACTCGTGTTGCTTGGCCAATTAGGATTTGAATATCTATAAGTAAATAGGGGAAAGTCATGCGTTTTGCCCATAAAATTCGACATTGATAGGAACCTATTCCCTTTTTTGCGGTAGGTAAAGTTTGAGGATTGTGCAGATGCATTGGGGATTCTGATAATTGAGGTGAACTCGTACTCGGCTTGCGGTTCAAAGGCTTCACCAATTTGAGCCTCAATGTATAGTGCCGTGCCCACTGTGGAAATTAAATCGTTGGACATATTTGCCTTGCTTGGCTCAATGGGTGTATATCTAACTAAAACCAGAGCTTCGTTGTATCGTGTTATGTGTTTATCTTCTATATAAAAGCAAGTGCTATCGGCAAATCCAGATGCGGAGAGCTTAAAATAAGTGTCGAAACGCTGCCCAAATCTAGTGTATCTCCCTTCGGTGTATTCAACGGAATATACATCCCTAAAATATTGTATCTGTACCCTATTATATAGAATGGCCATTGTTTTTGCACGAAAAGCGGCTTGATTTATTGCATCTTCAAAAGGCAAGTCGGGGTCGGATATTCCAATTGCATATACCGCACCATCAGTTGGGGTAGGAGTTTTGAAAAACCAATTTGGGAGCGTATCTGGATTGTAGCTAAGGGTTGAAATATTCCTAAACTCTTCGTGTACAACTGTTGAGGTATTGCCTTGTGTCTCCTTTAAAAATATCTTCTCAAACTCTTCTTTGCTTTGCGCAGAAAGGAGGTTTACAAGAAAAATTAAGGATAAGGTCGATAGTAATGAAATTTTAATCCTGTTCATTATGCTTAGTAATTTATCGATAACTGTAAAGGTATGAAATAATGACCTTATCAACTTAAATGTTTATAGCCAATTTTTTTGAGAAAATTATTTTCTGGTACTAAATAGTCAATTCTCAATCTAAAAAAGCCTCTTGTTAAAAACGAGAGGCTTCTTAATTTCGAATCTTAATCTATTTATAGACTTTGTATGCTTTCCACTTCCATTTCACGTTTAACTTTCTTGATGAGTCCCTGAAGAACACTCCCAGGGCCTAACTCTGTAAAACTAGTTGCCCCATCGTTAATCATATTGTGCATTATCTGTGTCCAGCGCACGGGCGATGTGAGCTGTGCGATGAGGTTCTTTTTAATTTCATCAGAGTTTGTATGTGGCTTAGCATCCACATTTTGATAAATTGGGCAGATAGGTGCTGAGAAAGGAGTGGCCTCTATGGCTTGCGCCAGTTCAAGTTTTGCGGGCTCCATCAGGGGGCTATGGAAAGCT
>CALGIR010000158.1 GCA_937915475.1 uncultured Bacteroidales bacterium | reverse complement strand
ACAATACGGTTACCATTCGCCATCGTGATACCATGGAGCAGGAGAGGGTTGATGCTTCCCGTTTACGTCAGATTATGGAAGAGAAGGTGAGCATGAAAAGTTTGCTTAGGAGCATTTAACAACAGGCCTATTCTTTTTTAATAGTTGGTTTGTTGCCAACCGATTAACTGTTTTCTAAAATCAAACCCCATTAGTGGTGAGGAAAAGGGTTTTAATAATTACGTATTATTGGCCTCCGGCTGGGGGCAGTGGTGTTCAGCGTTGGTTAAAGTTGTCAAAATACATTACGGATTTTGGCTATGAACCAATCATATTAACCGTAGACCCAGAATATGCTACGTACCCTACCCTTGATTTGTCGCTTGAGATTGATGTCGCCCAAAACGTAAAGGTTTACAAAACAAAGGCCTTTAATCCAATCTCAATTGGCGGTAGAATAATTGGTAGCCAATCCTTGCCTAAAGCAGGTTTTGCCGGAGGGAGTAGCAAAGGTCTGTTAGCTCAATTTTCACTTTTTATACGGAGTAATATTTTTATTCCCGACCCACGTAGGGGATGGAATAGATATGCATACAAAGCAGCAAAAATTGTCCTTAAAGAAGAAAAACCCGATATAGTAATAACAACAGGACCACCCCATTCAACTCATTTAATTGGCTATAAGATTAATCAAAAGTTTAGTGTGCCTTGGGTAGCAGACTTTCGAGATCCGTGGATTGATATATACTATTATCAATTTCTCAATCATTCAAAACTATCCCGATGGATTGATAAACGTCTTGAAAAAAAAGTAATAAAGGCTGCAAATGGTTTGTTAACTGTAAGTAATGGATTAGTTGATTTGTTTAAGTCTAAAATAAAAAATACTAATCAGCAGTTTAAGGTAATCCCAAATGGCTTTGATCCTGATGATTTTAAGACGGCTGAATTAAAAGTTAAAAATAAATCGACTT
Source organism: uncultured Bacteroidales bacterium (assembly GCA_937915475.1). Classification (GTDB taxonomy): domain Bacteria; phylum Bacteroidota; class Bacteroidia; order Bacteroidales; family Tenuifilaceae; genus Perlabentimonas. Next base: position 7,879 of record CALGIR010000158.1, on the reverse strand, counting down.
TTACAATTACCTACATAGGAACGCTATCTAATCAATATGATCCCGCTGTCTTTTTTAGGGCAATAAAAGAGATTTTGAGTAAACAAATTCCAATCAATTTACGATTTATAGGAACAGTCTCTTCTGAAATTAAGCAGATGGTAGGTTGTTATTCGCTTGCTGAAATAACTGATTTTATAGATACAGTAGAGCATAGTAAGGTTCCAAAAATGTTGATGGAGAGTGATGCACTTCTGCTTCTAATTCCGAGTCACGAGAGTGAAAAAGGTATTCTAACAGGTAAACTCTTTGAATATCTGGCGGCCATGCAACCAATAATTGCAATAGGGCCACCGGGTGGGGATGCGGCTGAAATAATTAAAGAGTGTCTGGCAGGTGAAATGTTTGGGAGAGATGATGAGGAAGGCCTGAAAAAATATATCATTAACCTCATGCAAAAACCTGAACTGTTGCACGATCAGGATAAAATTAATAACTACTCAAGGAAGCAGCAGGCTAAAGAAGTGGCTCTTTTTCTCGATTTTTGCACAAATAACGGAAAAGTTAATTGATTGTTTCCCAAGATTAAATGCGGGGGAATCACAGTTAGAGAGCGAAGTTCGGCAAAAGGTTACCGGTCTTGCCTTCAATGGGACAGTCGAATAATGGAAACCTAAACAATCTTGATGTTTGGGTTAGGTGAAACTCCACTATTCTCGATGCCCGTATGTAGTTAGGATTGGATCATCGCTGAAGTATCTTCAAAACAACGTGTTTTGCAAAAAGGGTCCACAGGAGATTGGAGAAAAATATTTTAACCCATGCTCAAAAGGTTATGCTAATGATCTTTTGATACTGTAGAATAAAGAACTAGTGGTCCTAAATAGTTTCGATCCCGTAGATTTCGATAAAGTTAAGGTGAGAACCAATGAAGGGTTGCCAAACATTTTAAACTTAATTTTATTTTGAGTGTTGACTCTTTAGCATAAGCATACTATGCAATTAGCGTTAACGGGCTAATAACTTATGCTGATTTTTTGTGTTACTTACCATTATGACCAAGAAGTTATTTTATAGTTATGTTCCAGCTGCCCTTTTATTATTAATGAGTAATAACTCAAATGGCCTAATGTTATTGTGGGTAAGGTAACGCAAATAGACCAAAACTAGTGATAGGATTAATAGTAGGAAATTCTCATGGTTTGATAAAGTTTAATTCCAAGGGAGGAAGAGAACTTACTCAATTCAAAAGTAGAAGTAGTTCTTTGAGATTTCACTTGATAGTTAGTTAAATAATTACAGTAAAAATTTTTTTAAAATGAATTTATGATAAAAAGTTATCCGAATGAAAAGTGGGAAGTGTTAGAGTTCAAGAGCAGATCCGGATTAAGTTATGCTGTTTCTAGTTATGGAAGAGTAGCAAGCTTTAGTACCAATATAGAACAGGGGAACCTACTTGGTTGCGGTACAAATAAAGGGTATAAAATACTTAGGAGGAATTTTAGTAAGGATGGAAAGAATAGTTCAGAAGCGGTCTATGTTCACAAACTAGTTGCCGAGAAATTTATTCCCAAACGCAACCCAAGTCAAATATATGTTATTCATCTTAATTATGTAAAGGATGATAATAGGGTTGTTAATCTCAGATGGGCAAGCCAAGAGGAACTTAATGAGCATCACAAATTTAATCCTCGTGTGGTTAACGATTTTAAACGTTTACACAAACATAACAGATTACACCACTACAAACTTAGTGAACCTGAGGTTAAAGTACTAAAGCGTAAACTTTTAGATCCCAAGCGTAAAACCAGAATAAAAATGATTGCCCTAAATTTTGGAGTAAGCGAAATGCAACTGTACAGAATTAAAAGAGGTGAGAACTGGGGGCATGTAGAGCCCTAGTACAATCTTTATTTTTGATTCCTTTTATCCTCAGTCAATTATTATTAGTACCGTAAGAAATGTTCTTTATTACCTACTTGCTTTAGCCAAATTCTTCAATGTGCGAAGCTTTTAACTTAGTGAGGGTATCCTAATCTTATCCATAATTAATGCATTGTTATGTAGGTTTACTTTATTGTTGATGCAAAGATTGGGAATCTTTAGCCTCGTACCAGTTTTAGCCTAGGCCTCTTGAGTTGATATAATAATCCTTATTTATTTAAAAGGTAAATTACCTCAATAGGTCAAAACCTTTGTTTCTAAATTGGTTTAGCCTTATAAATTTCCTCCGTTGCGTGAGAACATGGCATATATTAAGTTCTAGTAGCGGTATTCGCAGTGCAACTACCTGATAAACAGACACAAGGAAATTGAAAAAAAAATGCGAATGCGCTTGCTCTGTTTTATTAAATTCGTATATTCGTACTTTGTGAACACGTTATTAACGTCATCACCGTAATTCCATATTGCTTATGCCCTACCGACGACTCCCCAACACAGATACTGCCCGTTTAAGAGCACTTAAAGCAGCTGCTATAAAGGGTAAGGATTTACATCCCTTTAAATTAGCATTCACTCAGAGTACTTTCTCAAAGGTAAAGTTTTTTGTAAATAATTTTGAGAAGGCAATTCTCAACTATAGAACTGTATATGACACGCAAGTTGAGCGAAATAAGGAGTATAATGAAATAACAAAAAAAGCAAGGCTTTACCTTTCGCATTTTATCCAAGTGCTTAACATGGCCATTGTGAGGGGTGAACTACCCGAAAAGGTTCGTTTAACTTTTGGTATGGATGAGGATGAGCGAAGGTTGCCAAACCTTACCACAGATAAGGATTTGGCCGAATGGGGTAAAAAGATTATCCAAGGCGAGACCCAGCGAATGGGCATGGGGCAGACTCCCATTACAAATCCAACCATAGCCGTTGTAAAAGTTAGGTACGAAAACTTTATTGAGGCCTTTAATAATCAGCGGATACTTCAACAAAATACGCAACGATGTCAAGCGGAGCTTGAGGATCTTCGCCAAAAGGCCGATGAGATTATCTTAGATATATGGAATGAGGTTGAGGATACATTAAAGGATCTTCCTGGACACGAACGGCGCGAGCAGGCTCAGGAGTATGGATTAGTGTATGTGTACCGTAAAAATGAGATTAAAGACCTTCAGATGTTTGATCGGGTAGAACTCGATTTGTAACCCTATCCTTCCAAAGAGCCCACAAAAGGGAACCTGAAAGTATTAAACTTGCTATTCCTAAGAACCAACTGTGCGATGGTTCTCCAATGTTCTCAATATCCATAGGGACAACCCCAACGCCAACTAAGTAATAAAGAAAAACTGCAAGGCCATTGTGTACGAAGTGAATTAGAATTGGTATTTTAATTGAGCCAGTCCAAAGGTACAGGTATCCAAATATTACACCTAGTATAAATCTTGGGATAAACCCTAAAAATTGCATATGTATTGCGCTAAATATTAGCGAGGTAATAATAATTCCCGCAGCGCTGTTGTTGGTTAGTTTGATAAAATATTTTTGGAGAACCGATCTGAAAAAAAGTTCCTCGCCAATGGCGGGAAGGACAGCCACCATAAAAAGGTTGAGGGCTAAAATGCTGTACTTATCCGTAATCAGTAGCCTCTTCATCAATTCTTCAGCCGATTCCTCCATTTGAATCATCCACTCTGGTACAGATATTTCGGCGTTTAGCGAAGCAATTAGATTTATTCCAGGAAGTAGTATAATAATCATAGCTGTGGCTAAAAGCATATGCCTTGCGTTTGCTTGATTAAACCCAAGGAAAGATAATGGTTCTTTAGAGGCCAAAAGTGCAATGAGTATTGCAGGAAAAATAAACATACCTGTGGTTTGGAACATCTGCATAATGCGAATTGTGGCTAGTCCACCAGCAGTGTCAGAAGTAGGTGAAAGGTTTTGAGCCATATCCCAACTTCCTGTTATTAGTCCAGCAGTAATTGCCCCCATAAAAATGAAAAGGATAAAACCTAGGGTAAGGAAAACGAACAAAAATATAATTCCTTTTTGGGGTGTGATTCTGGAACGGATATGGTTTATCATAATTTTTTTGCCAAATATAGTTAATGTTTTTTCTCGAAGCAATTTGCTTATGCTTCAAATTGTGTTTTATTCAGAAGTCTGTATACTTTTGTACTCAAATTTTAGAGAAAACAGTGAAGATAGGATCAATAGATTTAGGCGAAAAGCCTTTGCTTTTAGCTCCAATGGATGACGTTACCGATCCTTCGTTTCGATACCTATGTAAGCGATTTGGAGCAGATATGATGTACACTGAGTTTGTCAATTCCGATGGCCTTATTCGTGATGCTTCGAGCTGCCAGGTGAAGTTGAATATATACGAGCACGAGCGGCCAATCGGCATTCAGCTATATGGTCACATTATTGAGAGCATGGTTGAGGCATGTAAAATAGCCACTTTAGCAAACCCCGATGTAATTGACATCAACTTTGGCTGTCCAGTTAAAAAGATTGCCAACAGGGGAGCAGGTTCGGGAATGATGAAGGATATCCCAAAAATGGTGGAGATGACAAAGCAGATTGTGACTGCTACTCCAATTCCCGTGACAGTAAAAATCCGCTTGGGCTGGGACGATGAATCAAAATATATTGTTTCTATTGCTGAGCAGCTCCAGGATGTGGGCATTCAAGCGCTTACTATTCACGGGCGAACACGGACGCAATTTTACAGAGGGCAAGCCGATTGGACTCTTATAGGCGAAGTGAAATCTAACCCCCGAATGCACATCCCCATTGTAGGTAATGGCGATGTTGATGGTCCTGAAAAAGCCATGGAGATGTTCAATCGGTATGGGGTTGATGCCATTATGATAGGTCGTGCAACCTATGGTAGGCCCTGGATTTTTCAGGAGATTAAGCACTATATGCAGAATGGCGAACTAATGAAACCTTTTACGGTAGAGGAGAGGGTTTCCATTGTTAAGGAACATCTTTCAAAATCAATAGAGTTTAAAGGCGATAGAAGAGGAATTCTTGAGATGCGAAGGCATTTTACATGCTACTTTAAGGGCTTAGCGAATTTTAAGGAATTGAGACTAAGGCTTGTTACCTCCGATAGCACTGAAGAACTAAATGAATTACTCAATTTGGTTGCAGAGCGTTATGCAGATTCAGTTCCCGATTTAAACATTAACCCATCACCCTGGCTCTAATTTTATCAATTTATTTATTTTTAAAACGGAATCGTTGAAAATAAAATCGATACTAAAATCAACCCCCTTTTTGGCTATTCTTGCAAGTATGCTGTGGTCAACGGCTTTTGTTGCCATTAAAATAGGGTTACAATATAGCCAGCCATTTCAGTTTGCTGGTATAAGGTTTTTTATTTCGGGATTGTTAATAATCCCATTTATCCCAAATTTAAAGGCGAGTATGCTGATTGCTAAGCAGAACTTTCCTAAGATTTTACTGGTAGGTTTTGTACAAACCTTTTTACAGTATGCGCTTTTTTACAAGGGAATTAATTTGGTTCCCAGTGCGTTGGGGGCAATGGTAATTGGGTCGGGGCCTCTGTTTGTTGCAATTGTTGCGCACTTGCTTTTGCCAAACGATAAGTTAACAAAACGAAAGAATATTAGCATAGCCTTGGGTTTAATGGGGGTAGTTGTTATCAGCTTAGGGAGGAACAAAATGGGTGCTACTGGTCCATTGGTTGGAGTAGGAATTCTAATCTTAATTGGAAATAATATACTTGGGGGATTAGGGAATATTCTTGTTGCTTCCGATAAGCGCAGAATACCCCCCATGGTGTTTAGCTCACTATCAATGATAATTGGTGGTGCTTCTCTTTTTATACTCGGTTTAGTAACCGAGGGATATCAAGCAGGTCCCTATCCAGTAGAGTATTATTTTTCGTTGGGTTGGCTAAGTTTTCTGTCAGCAGCTGCATTTTCTATATGGTATACACTTTTACGGCGGCCAGGGGTTAAAGTATCCGATTTAAACATGTGGAAGTTTATTATTCCATTGCTAGGTGCTGTGCTTAGCTGGATATTATTGCCCGACGAAAATCCCACTTCATTGGCTATAGTCGGCATGGTGCTTATTGCCTTATCGTTGGTTGCCCTAAACTGGCAAGTAAAAAAGCGCGGTTTGTAGCCACGCTTTTACGAAAGAATATTAAGAGTTTTTTTATTTACGAGAACCACAATATAGCTTAAGCATTTGCTCAGCAGGCTGATAGTTAAGTTCAACAGCACGACTAAAATCGCTGCAAGCACCTTCTGTGTTCTGTACGTTCATGCGCGATATTCCTCTGTTGTAGTATGCTTCCGCATTCCTTGGGTCAAACTTTATAATTACATCATAGTCTTCAAGGGCTTTCAGGTGGTTCCCAAGAATTGCCTTAGAAACTGCTCGGTTGTAGTATGCCTGTACAAAATCCTTATCGAGCTCAATTACCTTGGTAAAATCGTCTATAGAGCCTTTATAGTCCTTGGCAAGTGCCTTGGCGATTCCCCTTCCGTAGTATGCTCTTTTATAGCTGTCGTTTAAGCTTATTGCCTTGGTAAAATCATTTATTGCCTGCTTAAAACTGTTCTTTTTAAGGTAGGCACCACCTCGGGCTCCGTAAGCCAGCTCGTAGTTTTGGTCAAGTTTTATAGCACTATTGAATAGCGTTACCGACTCGTCAATCTTATTCAGATTATACTTTGCTTGTCCAAGCTGATAGAAGATTTCCTTATCGTTCTTATCAAGTTCGAGGACTTGCTCAAGGTCATCTTCGGCACCTTTGTAATCCTGAATTTTAAGCTTAAATATTCCTCGTTGTTTGTAGGCTAGTACAGGAGATTCCTCGTTCTCAATCATCTTGTCATAATCGGAGATGGCTCCCATAAAATCTTCAAGATTACCCCTTGATTCACCTCTACTGTAAAAGGCCTCGAGGTTCGAACCGTCCAATTCAATACTTTTGTTGTAATTGTCTACAGCCTCATCAAATTTACCCTGAGAGGCCATAATTAAACCTCGTTGGTAGTATGCGTTTGAACTTGAGTTGTTTAGCTCAATGGCCTTGTTTATATCGTCTAGCGCTTTGTCAACGGTCTTAATTTCGCGGTATGATTTTCCCCTATTTAAAAAGAAATCTGAATCTTCAGAATTTAGCTCAATGGCCTTACTAAAATCAGCAATGGCAGCTGAATTGTCTTGCAGTAGTGTGTGAACAATACCCCTAGCATTATAAAAATTAGCATCCTTTTTGTTGAACCAAATGGCACTACTGAACTTTTTAATAGCTTGCTCGTACTGAGCCGAGTCGGTTAACGACAAACCTTTTTCGTATTGCTTAGTAGCAAGGTGTGGACGTAATAGCACAAATGCAACCCCAGCGGCAACAATAAGGACAAATAGGACAATGGCTAACTTTCTCATGATGTATTTTTTTACAAAAATAATAAAAAGTAGCGAGATGAAAGGCTATGGCAAAAAAAATGTCTGTTTTGCTTAATCGCTCACCTTGGCGCTGATGTACTCCCTATTCATCTTGGCAATGTATGTTATGGATATGCCCTTTGGGCACTCTGCTTCGCATGCTCTGGTGTTTGTACAGCTACCAAAACCCAATTCATCCATTTTTGCAACCATATTCTTTACTCTCTCCTTGGCCTCAATTCTACCTTGTGGGAATAGTGCAAGTTGCGAAACCTTTGCGGCAACAAATAGCATTGCCGATGAGTTTTTGCAGGCTGCCACACAGGCACCACATCCAATGCATGATGCTGCATCAAGGGCTAGATCGTAATTATCTCTTGATACGGGGATGGCATTTGCATCCTGAGCTGAACCAGCGTTCACGGAGACAAAACCTCCAGCCTGCATTATCTTATCAAAAGCGTTTCGTTCAACAATTAAGTCCTTAATAACAGGAAATGCTGCAGCTCTCCATGGCTCAATGGTT
>CALGIR010000157.1 GCA_937915475.1 uncultured Bacteroidales bacterium | reverse complement strand
TTTGGGGGTATTATTGATATTGAGGAAGGCAAAGATAGCCTATACGGTAACGATTTTGAGCTGGACGATATAATATGGATGGGACCCCAAACCACCGTTAGCGAGTTGGGTCAAAAAGTTGGAATCCCCTGCACCAAACCCATGAAGGAATTGGCATCAACGCTTCAGCGTGCCATTCGCAGCGGACGTAGAATCCATTTCTTACCTCAGTATCGATCGGAGAATATTATTATGCTCGAAAGGCTAATCGGTGTTCATCCTTCGCTAATTGGTAAGTATGCCTCTGTTGATCTTATTAAGGCTGTTGTCGCCCTTAGGTCGATTAAAGCACCTGAGGAGATTGCCGAGCTCGATAAAGCTGCCGATGTGGGTTACCTTATGCACACCACCAATATGCGCCTAGCAAAACCTGGCATAACCGAACAAGAGTTGGTTGGTGCGGTTGAAGGCGTAGCCATAGGAAAAGGGTATATGCCCTCCTTCCCCATTATCCTATCGCAGAATGGCGAAACACTTCACAATCACGATCACTCCCAAGTATTAACCTCGGGTCGTATGCTACTAACCGATGCGGGCGCCGAAATTGGATCGCACTATGCCTCCGATTTTACCAGAGCATTCCCCGTTAATGGAAAGTTTACCGATAAGCAAAAGGATGTTTACAACATTGTGCTTAACGCCATAAACAAGTCCATTGAACTGTGCAAACCTGGTGTTACCTACCAAAGCATACACCTAGAGGCTGCCAAAGTGATTACCGCTGGTTTAAAAGATCTTGGTATTATGAAAGGTAATGTTGATGAGGCAGTGGCCAACGGCGCTCATGCCATGTTCTTCCCCCACGGACTAGGTCACATGTTGGGAATGGATGTTCACGATATGGAGGATTTGGGTGAGGATTACGTTGGTTACGATGATGAAATTTCACGCATCGATCAGTTTGGAACAGCATTCCTTAGGCTTGGTCGTCGCTTACAAACCGGTTTTGTGTTAACCGTTGAACCTGGTATCTACTTTGTTCCTGCGCTAATTAAAAAGTGGAAAGACGAACAGATTAACAGCTCGTTTATTAACTACGATAAAGCCGAAGAATATATTGGCTTTGGCGGTATTCGCCTTGAGGACGATGTGCTTATAACCGAAAAAGGTTGTCGCCTGCTTGGCTCAAAACGAATTCCCATAACCGTTGAGGAGGTTGAGGCTATTGTGGGTAAAGGATAAGCTGTAAAAAGATGTTTTTTGGCCCGTTGGTGTAATGCTGGCGGGTTTTTTTATTGATAAAAGGGGGGAAGTGAGTAGTGAAGAGTGACAAGTGAAGAGTTAAAGGCCAAAGGCTAACAGCCAAAAGCCAGTAAGGAGAAAGTGAGCGGTGAAGAGTGATAAGTGACAAGTTATACGTCATTACCGGTGCCTAAGGCTCTCGAAGGCACGGTGAGGTTTCGAGAACCACTTCGACAGACTCAGTGCATCGCTCAGCCTCCAACCCCGTCGTTGCAAAATGCTAAAATAATCTGTGTCAATCAGTGTCATCTGTGTTCTAATAAGCAGTGAAGAGTGAAGAGTTTTTTATCCGTTATTGCTGGTGCTTGGGTGGTGCCTGAGGCTCTCGAAGGCACAGTGAGACTTCGAAAACACAATAAGGCTTCGAGAACCACTTCGACAGACTCAGTGCACCGCTCAGCCTCCAACCCCGAAAACAACCTTTTCCCTCATTGTCCTCTTCTTTCCCGTCATTGCCTGCCTGTCGGCAGACAGGCGATACCGACGTTTTGTGTCGGGAGAAGCAATCTTTTATTACGAAATAAAAGTGCTCCACAGGCGAATATTATTAGGCCACCAAATGCGGGGATTGACAGATTGCTTCGCCACTTCGTTCCCTACTTACCGACTGATAGGCTTGCGATAACAAAAGGGAGAAGAACCACAATAACGGGAAAAGATTCGCAATGCTATAAACCCGTTAGTAAGCTGTTGATGGTTTGTTAACTTTTTTGTTGCTTAATTCTAATAACATTATTTGCAATCGTAATCTCTCCTATTGTATACAATTATTTTTGAAAAATCAAATAGGATAACACTAAATTCAGCTGCATCTTATTAACACATTCTCAACCATTTTCAGGGTACTAGTTTCCATATTCTTGTTTACAAACACCAGTGTTCAACACCTGTTAATAACTTTCGGAACTGTTTGTGTTTCACCATATCAGTTTGTTAATGTTGTGTTAAAAGTTTGTTATCACACATTTAATAACGAATTTTGCAAGGTTTAAATCAAATAATTCTCAACGCTTTCAACAGGCTAATAACATCATTAGTTTTTTAAATTTTAAAAGAAAAAAGATAAAAATAATATGGTTGTTAATAAGAATCTTTCCATCGTTCAAAATGGTTTTATTAATCTTCCTATAGATAAAGATCTAAATTTAGTGGAGGAGATTAATAGGCTGAAGATAGAGAAAAATGCCATAATTCTTGCCCATTACTACCAAGATAATGAGGTTCAGGATATAGCCGATTATATTGGCGATAGCTTAGGCTTAGCCCAAAAAGCTGCCGAAACCAACGCTGATATAATTGTATTTGCGGGTGTTCACTTTATGGCCGAAACCGCAAAAATGCTATCACCAAATAAAAAAGTGCTACTCCCCGATTTGAATGCTGGTTGTAGCATGGCCGATTCCTGCCCTGCAGCAGAATTTGAGAAGTTTGTAAAAGCTCATCCTAATCATAAGGTTGTAACCTATGTAAATACAACTGCCAAGATTAAAGCACTAAGCGATATATGCTGCACATCGAGTAATGCTGTGCAAATAGTTAATAGTTTTCCCATGGAAACCTCTCTAATATTTGCACCCGATAGAAACTTGGGCGATTATATAAAACGCATCACCGGAAGGGAAAATATGGTTGTGTGGGATGGTGCTTGCCATGTTCACGAAGAATTTTCGTTGGAGCGTCTTTTGGACTTGAAGAAAGAAAATCCTGAGGCTAAAATTATCTCTCATCCTGAGTGCCAAAAGCCAATTCTTTTGGTTTCCGATTTTATTGGATCAACAGCCCAACTCCTTAAATTTGCACAGGATGATACCGCTCAGAAATTTATTGTAGCAACCGAGTGGGGAATTCTCCACCAGATGCAGAAGGCTTGTCCCCATAAGGTATTTATAGCTGCTCCGCCAAAAGATAGCACTTGTGGGTGTAGTGAGTGTAACTTTATGAAGCTTATCACATTAAAAAAGATATACTTAACTATGCTGCATGAGCTTCCGGAAGTAAATATAGAACAAAGCCTGATTGCCAAAGCAGTAAAACCAATTGAGTTAATGCTTGAGATGTCGAAAAAATTGGCCATTATTTAAATAATTTTTTCGTTTAGTACTCAAAATAAAACCTTATTTTTTTCATTTATCTCTTACCAAAAGAGTAAACTGATAATCAATTAGTTTTTTAGAATTTTTTTTAAACTGCTGACTATTAGTTATTTGTTTTATAATTAGAGATAAAAATGAATTATCATTTTATTTAATGAGAAGGATTGTAACTATATTTGGAATTAAATACCAGATTAATCAATGTCCGATTCTAGCTTTATCAAAGATTTTAGGTTAACCGACTCTGAAAGGGAGCTGGACAAAAAAGTGCGTCCCGAAGAGTTTGATGATTTTAGTGGGCAGGAGAAGATTGTTGATAATCTGAAAATTTTTGTACAGGCTGCTAAAATGCGTGGCGAAGCACTTGACCATGTTCTTTTACACGGTCCACCTGGGTTAGGAAAAACAACCCTAGCTAATATAATAGCCAAGGAGTTAAACGTAAATCTACGAATTACCAGTGGTCCGGTTTTAGATAAACCCGCCGATTTAGCTGGATTACTTACCAATTTAGAGGAGGGTGATGTTCTTTTTATTGATGAGATACATCGATTAACTCCCATTGTTGAAGAGTATTTGTACTCTGCAATGGAGGATTATCGTATTGATATTTTAATTGATAAAGGTCCTAGTGCACGTAGCATTCAAATTGAGCTTAACCCTTTTACGTTAATTGGTGCAACTACCCGCAGTGGTTTGCTAACAAGTCCGCTACGTGCCCGCTTTGGCATAAAAGCATTACTAGAATATTACGATTCCTCTGTTATCCAAACAATAGTAAACCGTTCGGCTTCTATTTTAAATATCGAGATTAACGATGAAGCCTCAAACGAAATTTCCATCCGAAGTAGAGGAACTCCAAGAATAGCTAATGCTTTGCTTAGACGGGTTCGCGATTTTGCTCAGGTTAAAGGCGACGGCAGAATAGACTTAAAAATCACCAAAATTGCGCTGGATGCTTTAAGTATTGATAAGCTGGGGTTGGATGAGATGGATAATAAGATACTTACAACCATAATTCACAAATTTAGAGGTGGACCAGTTGGAATAAATACTATTGCTACCGCAGTGGGAGAGGAGAGCGGAACCATTGAGGAGGTGTACGAACCATTTTTGATTAAAGAAGGATTTTTGAATCGAACACCGCGGGGTAGGGAGATAACTGCACTAGCACTTAAACACTTGGGGCTAGACGATTTCGGAATGCAAAAAAAATTGTTCTAGCTAAACGATTTGGAAAGTTTTTTGAGAAATGCCCTGTTATTTAGTTTAATATATTTTCGTGATATAACTATTATCTCCTCCGATTTGAATTCTGATAATAATCGAATAACAGATTCTGTAGCTGTTCCAACAATATTTGCCAGTTCCTCTCTTGTTAGGGTTATGTTAAGATAGCCCTCTTCATTAATGCCAAAATTAGTCTCAAGCATGAGTAATACCTCGGCCAAACGTTCGCGAACTGTTTTCTGTGCAATGTCTTTAATGTAGCTATTTGCCTGGTTTAACTCTTTACAGATTAACTGCATAAGCGACAAAGCAAACTCACCATTGGTTTTCACAATATTTATAATTACTGCTGCGGGAATATAGCATATTAGGGCATCCTCAATAGCTTGTGCCGTTGTACATGCGGGTTCGTGGCTCAGAACAGATCTGTAACCCATAATGTTTCCCTCTTTGGCAAAAGCAACTATTTGCTCCTTTCCGTCCGAGCCTGTTTTGTATATTTTTAAAACTCCACTGCAAATGCAGAATACTCCGTTAATTCTGCTACCCTCCCTGTAAATTACATCGCCCCGTTTGTAATTTTCACAAGTTTTTTCCGATTCAATAAAAGTATTCTCTTCTAGAGTTACTGTACTAAAAACTGAGTCCGATTTGCGTGAACATTCTTTACAATTAGGGCTGTTTGTCATTTAGTTACTTAGGTTTTTTAAAAATATGGTGCCTAAAGCATCAAATATTTTAGAAGTATGAATGCTAAAGTACAGATTTAAATTGATTTAAGAAACGTGTATCATTCTCGAAATACAGGCGAAGGTCTTTAACTTGATACTTTAGCATGGCAATTCGTTCAATCCCCATTCCAAAGGCAAAACCTGTGTACGTTTTAGGGTCTATATTGTTAAAATCCAAAACATTAGGGTCAACCATTCCGCAACCAAGTATTTCTAGCCAGCCGGTGTGTTTACAAACTCCACAGCCTTTTCCAGCGCATAGGTTGCAGCTTATGTCCATCTCGGCTGATGGTTCGGTGAATGGGAAGAAGGATGGACGTAGCCTAATTTTTACATCACTACCAAAAAGTTCTCTTGCAAAGTAGAGTAGTGTCTGTTTTAAATCAGCAAATGATACATTTTTATCAATATATAAACCCTCAATCTGATGGAATATGCAATGTGCTCTTGCAGATATGGCTTCGTTTCGAAAAACTCGACCAGGACAAACTACCCTGATGGGTGGTTTTTGCTGCTCCATGGTGCGCACCTGAACCGATGATGTATGGGTGCGAAGAACAATATCAGGATTACTCTCAATAAAGAAAGTATCCTGCATATCGCGGGCAGGATGGTCTTTTGCGAAATTTAAAGATGAAAACACATGCCAATCATCTTCAATCTCTGGTCCTTCAACAATCTTAAAACCTAGAGAACCAAAAATATTGTACAACTCTTCTAGTACAAGTGATATTGGATGTCTGGATCCGAAGTTTAGAGGAAATGGAGGCAAAGTAACATCAATATCACTTTTTTCAATCTTGCTTCCTTCCAGGGTATCCTTAAGTTGCTGCATTTTTTCTAAAGCAGCATTTTTGAGATTGTTTATATGTTGACCTAACTCCTTTTTCTGATCGTTTGGAACATTTCTGAACTCAGAAAAAAGTTGCGTAATTTTTCCTTTTTTTCCAAGAAGCAATATTCTTAAATCTTCAATATCCTTAGTAGATTCGGCTTTAAGATCTTTAATTTTGTTTCTTATATCCTCAATTTTACTTTGCATCTAAGTAACTTATTTAATTATTTTTACTTTCATTTTCACATCGCTTATAGGCTTGTCCATGGCATTTGTCTTAACCGCCGCAATCTTATCAATTACCTCAAAACCTTCCACAACTTCGCCAAATACAGTATAGTCGCCATCCAGGTGAGGGGTTCCGCCTATTGTTGTGTAAGTGTTAATTTGCTCCTCGGTGAATATGTATGGCTTTAGGTTCAATTTAATGATTTCAATCGTATCCTTTAGCTGTATATGAAGTTCGCTAAGGTTTGGATTTTTACCTTCGTCAATCATTTTTTCCGCTTTATCCATTATTAGCTTGTTGACTGCTATGTTCTTAGCATTTTCAGTTTTTTGTAACGCCAGTTGATTAAGCTCGTCGGGAGTGAAAACTCTGCCTTGAACAATATAAAACTGAGATGAAGACGATTGCTTTAAAGGATTAACATTATCGGCCATTCGTGCTGCTGCAATTGCGCCCTTTTTGTGAATTAATTCGTTGTTAAATTCCGCATCAACAACTTTTTCAATCTTTTTTAGCATATCAATATCCCCCATAAAATTTATGCCTGTGGCCTGATCGCCGCTCTGGATCATAAAATTTTCTATAACCCGATGAAAAATCACACCATCATAGACCCCTTGATCAGTGTTTTGCACAAAGTTATCCCTATGCCTAGGGGTTTGATTGTACAAAAAGGCTTTAATATCACCAAAGTCTGTTTCAATAGTTATATTAATAACGTTGTTGTTTTCTTGCTTACTTTTTGGTCCACAACCACTTATTAGAGTGGATAATAACACTATAAAAGCGAGTTTGAGAAAGAATTTTGGTTGCATGTTAACAAATTTTAATTATTGGCAAAAATAGAAAATACACCGTGTATTTCAGCTAAATATTGTATATTTTTGCCAACATGGAATACAGATTGCGCAATTTACTCATAGTTTTACTAATATTTGTTGTTAACCTGTTGCATGGGCAACAGGTTGGTCTTGTGCTTAGTGGTGGAGGTGCAAAAGGCTTAGCCCACATAGGAGTTATTAAAGCTTTAGAAGAAAATGGAATTCCCATTGATTATATTACAGGATCGAGCATTGGTTCTATTATTGGTGCATTATATTCTTCTGGTTACACGCCAGATCAGATGATTCAAGTTTTTGAATCGGAAGAATTTTTTTTATGGAGCAAGGGAATAATACCCGAAAAATATAAATACTACTATAAAAAGCAAGACGATAATGCCACCATGTTTAGCTTTTCATTTGATTTTAAGGAAGGACTTCCTAAAACCAGATTTCCCTCCTATTTAATTCCAACACACCAGATGGATATTGCATTTATGCAAATATTCTCACCTCCTATTGCTAAGGCTAATTACAATTTTGATAGCTTGATGATTCCTTTTAGATCAATAGCTGCTGATATTTACGATAAAAAATCTATAATCTCTAAGTCTGGCGATTTAGGTTCGGCTGTAAGGGCATCAATGACCTTTCCTTTTTTCTTTCGACCTATTTTGGTTGATAGTATCCCCCTTTTTGATGGGGGTATGTATAATAACTTTCCCTGGGATATTATGATGGATGAGTTTTCGCCCGACTTTTTAATCGGAAGTAATGTTTCACAAAATACCCCTCCTCCAGGTGAGCTAGGTATCTTGCTGCAGTTAGAGAATATGATTGTGACGAAAACTGATTTTGATATTCCCGATAGTTTAGGGATTACCATAAATACTCGCGTAGGTAGTATTTCTCTTTTAGATTTCTCAGATGTCCGAGGAATAGCAGATTATGGGTATCAGAAAACCATGGAGAAAATGGATACAATTAAGCTATTAGTATCAAGAAGAACCAGTTTTTTTGAGTTAGCACAAAAACGGAGGGATTTTGTGTTTGATCAGCCTGATCTTCGATTTTGCTCAATTACTGTGGATGGGCTTAATGAGCCTAAAATAAAATATATACAAAATACCATAAAAAAGAAGGAGTTGGTTACAGAATACTACGATTTTGAACGACGTTACTTTGAGTTAGTTGCAGATAGTCACTTAGATAGAATTTATCCGAAGGCCCTCTACAATTTCAATGAAAAGGCATACGATTTGGCATTGGAAGCTTCGTTAAAACCCATATTAAATATTGATTTAGGGGGAAATATTTCCTCAAGCAGTTTAAACCAAGGCTATTTTGGTGTTAATTATCGTTTACTACAGCGGTTAGCAACAATTTTTACTGCAAACTCCTATTTTGGTCGATTTTATACTAGTGCATCAATCAATGTTCGGCAAGATTACAATCTTTATATTCCTTTCTATCTCCAATTAGGTGCCTATTTAAACCGCTACGATTATTATGGCGGATATACTGAACCTTTTTTCGAGGATTTTAAGCCTCCATACCTAATCAATAAGGATCGGTTTTTAAATTTGCGATTAGGTTTTCCTGTTCGTTTCAATTCTCAAATTCGTTTCAGCTATAAAGGTGGTATCAAGGAGAACGAATACTATCAGGTAGATAATTTTAAAAGGGATGATTTTCCTGATAAAACATATTTTGATTTTCATAATTTAGGTGTGGAGTTTTTGCGCAATACACATAATTTTAAGATGTTCCCCACCAGAGGTCGTTATCAAAAGTTAAGTATAAACCTGGTGAGTGGTGTTGAAACGCATAAGCCAGGAAGTACAAGCCAAACCTTTTTCGATGGAAAAAGTAATCATAAATGGTATGTTGCTAAATTTCTAAATCATAGTTATTTGCCCATAGTAAAACGAAGAATTTCTCTTGGTTTTTATATTGATGTTACTTATTCAAATCAACCCTTCTTTATAAACTACTCATCATCAATATTAAACTCTCCTAGTTTTAAACCAACACCTCATAGTAAAACTCTTTTCCTTCCCCAGTTTTATGCCCATAAATATGTTGGATTAGGTATTATGCCTGTTTTTGAATTTTCTTCAGACTTTAGTCTTAGAACCGAAGCATTTATATTTCAACCACTGAATTCAATACTTAAGCATGAAGAAGAGTTTACAGCATACTATTCGCAAGATTTTCCAAAGTATAGCTATATGGCTTCATCATCGTTAGTTTACCAAACGCCCATTGGTCCCATCAGCTTATCGGTTAATTATTACCCAAAGGAGAATAAACCTTTTACTGTGATTTTTAATTTTGGTTATATCTTGTTTAACAGATCAGGTTTAGACTATTAGCTATGCACTACATAAAGAAGTTAGCAGGACAAACAGCCCTTTATGGTTTGAGTAGTGTTGTTCCTAGGCTGCTCAATTACTTGCTCGTACCATTTCACACTCGGGTTTTTAACCAACCAGAATATGGAATAATTACAGAGATGTATGCCTACATGGCTCTTCTTTTAATCCTGTTAACCTATGGCATGGAGACTGGGTTTTTCCGCTTTTCTAGCAAAGAGCAAAACAGCAATAAAACCTACTCCACTGCCTTTTATTCTTTACTAACAACAAGTACTTTTTTTGTAGTTTTAATGTATTTTTTGTCTGCTCCTATTTCATCAAAGTTAGGATATTCTTCAAATCCAGAGTACATTTTTTATCTAGCTGCTATAATCGGATTAGATGCTTTTAGTGCCATACCTTTTGCAAAACTCAGGTTGATGAATAGAGCTCTAACTTTTTCGGCAATTAAAATTGTTGGCGTAATTATCAATGTATTCTTAAATATATTTTTTATAGTTATTTGCCCCGCAAACCCAACACTAAGCAATTTATTCATCTCTTCTTCTGGTTCGCTTATTCAGTACGTTTTTATTAGTAATCTCATTAGTAGTGCGGCAGTCATTATTTTTTTGCTATTTACTTCGGATATTTTGCCCACAACTTTTAGTTTTGCAAGGTTAAAGGAGTTGCTAATTTATTCGTTCCCTTTACTCGTTAGTGGTTTAGGTGGAACAACCAACGAATCTTTCGATAGAATTTTCTTAAAGCACCTAATATCAACCGATAAAGATCCCTTATATGAATTAGGTATTTATGGAGCTAACGTAAAACTAGCAGTTTTAATGGTTCTCTTTATACAAATGTATAGGTATGCAGTCGAACCGTTTTTCTTTGCCAATGAGGGACAGAAGGATTCAAAAAAAATGTATAGCAATCTACTTAAATATTTTGTCGTATTTACTCTTCTAATTTTCATGAGTGTAGGTTTATTTACCGATATATTTCAGCACTTAGTTGGTAAGGAGTTTAGAGAGGGTTTAGGAGTTGTTCCCATACTTTTACTTGCGAATTTATTCTATGGAATATTTTTTAACATTAGTATATGGTATAAGTTAGTTAACAAAACATGGTATGGTGTATTTTATACCTTTTCAGGTGCCATTCTAACATTAATTCTTTACTTTACGCTAATACCCGTTATTGGATATTATGGTGCAGCTGTGGCTCGTTTAGCATGTTATATATTTATGACAGTCTTATGTATAGTTGGTGGACAAAAGCATTATCCCATACCTTACGATTTTAAAAGGATTTTACTTTACTTGCTCGCGGCAATTGGTCTTTTTTTATTAGGTTATTTCTTTTCCTATCCCAGTAAGTTGGTTCTTTATTCCTTTAGAGTTCTATTAATTTTTACTTTTTTACTTTTTGTATTTTTTATAGAGAAAATTTCGTTCAAGCAAATACTTCAATTTATTAAGCATGAAAATTAAAATTGTTAATAAATCCAAACATCCATTGCCGCAATACAGTACAAGATATAGTGCAGGCATGGATTTAAGAGCTAACATAGACAATTCGCTAATACTTAAGCCTTTTGAGAGAAGTTTGGTGCCAACTGGCCTTTTTATTGAGTTGCCCGAAGGTTTTGAAGCGCAGATCAGACCCCGTAGCGGATTGGCTCTTAAAAAAGGTCTAACTGTGTTGAATTCTCCTGGTACAATTGATGCTGACTATAGAGGAGAAGTAGGTGTAATAATTGCTAATATGAGCAATGAGTCTAATATTATTGAAGATGGTGAGCGCATATGCCAAATGGTTATTTCAAAACACGAGTCAATTACCTGGGAACCAGTTAATGAGCTAAACCAAACCGATAGAGGTGAAGGTGGATTTGGGCATACAGGAACAAATTAGGTATAGATGAGTCATTAAAAGTAGTAACCTTCAAACAGGGAGAATGATTACTCTATGGAACTTCCTTGTCAACTAGTCCAAAGTAGAAATATATAAGTAAATAAGCATATTAAACGATACATGAGAATTATTTCTCACAAAGGAAAGATGATTATTTTGGCGAGTTCCACGCCTAGGTCGGGCTGGCATGTGGGCATTGAAAAACAAATTATAAACACATTAAACATTCATGTTAACGACGTTAGCACACAGGAGAATGACTACTACATGGATTTTCCATACCTGCCTGCCGATAGACAGGTGTTCCTTTGAAAATTAATAAATAGACATATGAAAACTTATTATCGAGTTTGTCTGCTTACTTTATTTTCTTTGCTCATTGGAGGATGCTCTTTTGGCCCCAAGTTAGAGAGGCGAAAAATTTATGAGCATGTTTCCCCTTTTTTGTATTACTATAATGGTGTTAAAGCACGAATTTACGGAGACAATTCTTCAGCAATTGATTTCCTTAATAAGGCTAAAGAAAGGGAACCTCGAAAAGATGCAATATACTACGAGTTAGCACTTTCGCACGTTGCACTCAATAACATTGATAGCGCTATTCATAATTTAGAAAGGGCGGTTTCCATTGATAGTCTTAATTTAACCTATAGAGAACTTTTAAGAGCCCTTTACATTGAAAGTAATCAGTATGTTAAAGCCTTAAGCAACCAATCATCTATTCTTAACATTGATTCAGCAAATAATTTTAACCAGTTTCAGCTGGCACTCTTATATGCAGAACTCGATAGCCTAGAACAATCGTTAGGCATACTTGAAAAAATAGAATTAACGGATGGTTTTAATCCTGGTTTAGTTGAAACAAAACTAAAAATATTTCTCAGAAGGTCAAATATTAGTCACGCTAAGAAGGAGCTGTTAAGATTGCTGGCTTTTTCCCCTGATAATCCTCACTATTTAATGTATCAAAGCGATATTTATTTCATTCAAGGATACGATGTACTCGGTCTGCAGGTGCTTGACACATTACTTAGCCGTAACCCTAAATTTATTTATGCAAAGTATGAGTTATATAATAAGGAATTAACTTTTGGGAGCAAGGATAGAGCATTAAAAATTTTGAGTGAAATCTTTAGTGATTCTTTGCAACGTGATGAAGAGAAAGCAAGGTTGTTCTATCCATTACTTTTTGATAAATCATTGTATACTAGCCGAACATCAAAGCTTGATTCAATAATTAAAATTGGTTTACATTACCATCCCAACTCCCTTTTGATTAACGAGATAGCCTTTGAACATAATTTAAGAACTAATAATTTTTCAAACGCCAAAAAAATACTCACTACTATTGTTAATCTTGATTCCTCAAATCCTGATAAATTTGAGCAATTAGTTAATTTCCAATATTCAATGGGAAATAAGGACGACCTGCTAATAACTTTAAGTCGTGCTATTGAATTGTTTCCCCAAAAATCAATTTTCTATATTTATCAGGCAATCGTATACGATGACCAAAAAGACTTCCATAAATCTATTCAATCCTTAAAAAATGGAATTGATAACGTAACAGATAAAATAGAACTTTCCGAACTTTACGGTACCTTAGGCGATATGCATTACAGGCAATTAAATAGCCAGAAAATGTATAAATCTTACCAAAATAGTTTGAAGCATAACCCCAGTAATTCACGAGTGCTCAACAATTATGCTTACTATCTGGCACTCGATAAGAAAAAACTCATAAAAGCTTTAGAAATGAGTACCAAAGCGGTAGCCTTAGAACCTAATAATAGCACGTACATTGATACCCGTGGATGGATTCTTTTTACCCTAAAACGGTACGAAGAGGCACGTGACGTTTTGAGAAACGCTATAGCAAAGGATGGTAGTACTAGTGCCGTTATTAATGAGCATTACGGTGACGCTTTATATAAAACTGGAAATAAGGAAAGGGCTTTCATATATTGGGATAAAGCAAAGGAGTTGGGTGGTGGAACAGAAAAGTTAGATATTAAGATTAATACAAAGACCTATGTTCCATAAAATCAAGTATATATTACTGTTCGTTGTTTTTGCAAATTTTTTTTCGTGTACATTTAAAGGGAAAATTTCCCAAGATGAAAGTTTGCAAGCAGATATGTCACTGTTGGATTCCTTGGTTATACAAAGCAGCTCTTTTAAAACTATTTTTATACCCAAAAGTACTTTTCGTCTCGATCGTAGCGGTTATTATCGTAGTTTAAAATCAACTGTTTATGCCGTAAGGGACTCAATTTTAATAATTCAACTCAATACGTCATTAGGGATCAAGGTAGCAAAAAGTATTTTTGCAAAAGATAGTATTTGTTTTTTTGATCTTCAGGAAGGGAAAGGTTATACATTTGATTATCAGTATCTAAGTTTGGCTATGGGTTTTGATGTGAATTTTATTGCTATTCAGAATTTATTTTTGGGACTATACGACCCTAACTTCCCTTTTTTTTCTTATAACACAGGTGCATCAATTCTTACAGAATCAGATTGTTTGGTTGAAGGAAGTTTACAAATTGAGTCATCCGATAATTCTATAAATTCTCCCGGTTTAATTTCTTTTAATTACTCTAAAACATTTTGCAAACTAAACAGTTACAGTATTTCTACCAGGGCTAACCAAAATATATTTTCTTTAGATTATATTTGGGGAAGTGAAATCTACAACAGTTTTCCGCAAAGAATAGAAATAGACTTTAATTTTTTTGATCAGATAATTGGTATCGACTTTGACTTTAAATCCATTAAAAGAAATTCCGAAATATCAGTTTCTTCGGATTTTCCTAACATTAAAGTTATTCCATTACCTCTTGAACATGAAGTATTTTAATATTTTCTTTATTCTATTTACATTTGTAACACCCTCTTTTAGCCAGTCGCTAAAGGAGTTGGAACAGCGTAAGCAAAAGACCCAACAGGAACTTAATTTTTCTAGCGAACTGCTAGAGAAAACACAGAAGGATAGGGTTGAATCTGTTAATCAGCTTAATATCTTAAGCAGTCAGTTAAAACTCCGCAACCGATTAATTTTTGATACACAGAACCAAATAGATTTACTTTTAAAGGAAATAGAAGATAAATCCCTTTTAATTTTAAGCCTAAATAATGATTTAGCAAATTTAAAAAAAGAGTATGCTAAGCTCATTCGCTTTGCTCGAAAAAATAAATCTGATATGGAAATATTAGTTTTCTTATTTGCCTCAGAAGATTTTAATCAAGCGTACCGTAGATTGCGTTTTTATAAACAGTTTGTTAAGTTTAGGCAGAAGCAAGCTACTGATATTAAGGTAACTCAGGAAATGATCCAATTTGAGCTTCAAAATCTTCAGAATAATAAATTAGAGTTGGAGGAGTCTAAACAAAGCAAAGCCAAAGAGGTTTTAAAATTATCTCAAGAAGAAAAAAAATACAAAAGAAGTATCATTTCACTGCAGCAAACGGAAGGACAATTAAGGAAAGAAATAGAGGAGAGAAAGAAATCAATGGCTATTCTCGAAAAGACAATTGCAGATTTAATAGCTGAAGAAGCCAAAAAAATGACAACTTCAAAAGTTAGGGATGGACGATATCTCCTTTTATCTGCGGGATTT
>CALGIR010000156.1 GCA_937915475.1 uncultured Bacteroidales bacterium | reverse complement strand
TTTTGCGCTAAAAGCAATGCAAAAATTAATCCTCTTAAAAGTGTAGTATTCCATGTCCATTATCGGCTCTTCGGTTAATTTTTGCATTGCTTTTAGCGCAAAAGGCCCTTGCACGGCAAGTTGTGCAAACTCGTCGGAAGCATTATACAGTTCCTTACCTAGAGTAAGCCCAAACTTAGGAGCATGGCTTTTAAGCCATTCCCAATCCTTATCAGTATTTCCTGCATTAAGCACCAACAAGTATGTTTCAGCATCAAACCTGTATACCAGAAAGTCATCAACAATACCACCTTTACCATTGGGGAAATATGCATACTGAATTTTCCCATCAGATAGGGCTGACACATCGTTTGAGGTAACGTACTGAAGGAAATCCAAAGCTTTCGGACCCTTTACCCATACCTCACCCATATGTGATACATCAAAAACACCAACCTTTTCGCGTACGGTAACGTGCTCATCATTTATGCCTGTGTACTCAATTGGCATTTCGTAACCAGCAAAGGGAGCCATTTTGGCTCCAAGGTCAATATGAAACTGTTTTAATGGCGTACTCTTCATTATATTTTAAATTTGATATTAAACAATTACTATGTTTACAAAAATAGACGATTTTTTTGGTTTTCCCCAACTCCCTGCTTCAATAATTAGTATCAGTAAAAAACCCCTCTCTTTAAGTCTTTGATAAGAAAATGTCAAAGACAAAGCCTATTCCGATAAAATCGGAAACTTTCGAAATTTTTGAAATTAAGGAGTTTACTAATTGCAAATGACTGTTTCAAAAACAAGAGTAACACAGAAATAAGCGAAGCAATTCACGAATACAAAAAATAAACACGTTATGAATAATTTGGCTTTTCTTGCAAAGACTGATTAAGGGGGTAACCGTGTTGTTATACAACAGAAAACTATATAACTGTTTATATAAAAATATTTGGATTGGAAAAGGATATTAATTTAATTTGTGAATTAGAGGATTATTTAAAAGCCTTTTACACATCAAAGTTGTTTACAGCATAACTTATATAGATGCAGAGTTATTCATATATTGATATTGATCAAATAAACCTAATCTCTGACGGAAGTAAGGAGTTGGTTTCTGATTTAGCACTTATATTTAAGAATCAAGCCCCAGCCTTTGCCAGACAGTTTGATGAGCTTTATTTTTCGAAGAATTTTTTGGCTCTAAGCAAATTGGCTCATAAAGTTAAGGGTAGCGTTTCTACCATTGGTATTACCCGCCTTGTTGAAAGCATGAAAGAACTTGAGCATATTGCCAAAGAGGGTGTTAGTAAAGAAAAGTACTCGGTACTAATTGATGAGTTTAAAACCGTTAGCCAAAAGGCTCTTAACGAACTAAATCACTATTTAGAAAACAACAAAACAGAACCCATATGATAAACATACAGAAAATTGACGATGTGCTTATTGTTTCAATGGAAAGAGAGAATAAGATAAATGCTACACTTGCTCAAAGATTTAAGGTAGAAGTTGCCAAGATTATCGACCAGCCCAGAATGAAGGTTGTAATAAATCTTGCTGGTGTTGAATACATTGATAGTTCAGGTTTTGGTGCCTTGCTTTCGGTTTTAAGAGTAGCCAAAAGCAACAATGCCCAACTCAAACTCTGCAACATCAGCCTAGATGTGATGGAGTTGGTTAAATTACTTCAGCTGCAAACCGTATTCGATATCCGCAATAGTGTGGACGATTGCCTAAAATCATTTTAACGCTTTTCATCCGCTCTCTGGGCGGTTTTTTTGTACCTTTAACAAATAACCAGAAGCCCAATCCCGTTTATTGTTTTTGGGTATTTCTTTTAACAGTCATATTGCTATAGCACTATAAGTTGGTTATGGGCAGAGTTGGGTTGATAACAGTATCTTATATTGATGTTTGTGCTGCATGAAGTTGACTGACACATCCTTCAAAAAAAGAGGAAACTTCACAATTGTTTTGAAAAGTTCCCTCCTTGCAAATTGGTTTCTAGCCTCTATACTACTTGTGCCTAAACACTAACTCTTCACTATCAAAGTAATCAACAGTAATTGCTTTCTTACTATCAACCTTACCCGCAAGTATATCCTTTGACAGCTGGTTAAGAATATGCTTTTGCATATGACGCTTAACGGGTCGTGCTCCATAAACAGGATCGTAACTAGCATCTGATATCCAATCAATCGCATTTTCGGTAATTTCAACATCAATACTTTGCTCTTTAAGCATCAATTTTATGCGCTCGAACTGAATTTTAACAATTTCTCTTATCTCGCTCTTGGCTAAAGGCTTAAACATAATTATCTCATCAACCCTGTTTAAAAACTCGGGTCTTATGGTTTGCTTAAGGAGTTCGAATACCTGATCACGAGTTTTATCGAATACCCCTTGAGTTAACCTATTGGCAGCATCGGCCAGGTTACCCTGAATTATCTGCGAACCAATGTTTGATGTCATGATTATAATGGTATTCTTAAAGTCGACCCTACGTCCCTTATTATCAGTTAAATGACCATCCTCAAGCACTTGCAATAAGATATTAAACACATCTGGATGCGCCTTCTCTATCTCATCGAGCAAAACCACTGAGTAGGGTTTGTGGCGAACCGATTCGGTTAACTGCCCACCCTCGTCGTAGCCAACGTAACCCGGAGGGGCACCAATTAATCGCGAAACCGAATGGCGTTCTTGGTACTCGCTCATATCAAGGCGAATCATCAGATTTTCATCGTTAAATAAAAGTTCAGCTAATGCACGGGCCAATTCGGTTTTACCCACACCAGTGGTTCCCAAAAATATGAATGAACCAATGGGGCGCTTTGCATCCTGAAGCCCTGCCCTACTCCTTCGAACGGCATCGGCAACAGCAATTATGGCCTCGTGCTGACCAACCACCCTTTTATGGAGCTGATCCTCGAGGGCAAGTAACTTTTCGCGCTCGCTCTGCAACATTCTACTTATAGGAATACCCGTCCATCGAGCAACCACCTCGGCAATATCGGCAGATTCAACTTGCTCTTTTATTAGAGCTAAATGAACCTGCTTTTCAGCTAATTCAGCCTTTAGGGATTCTATAGCTTCCTCTGCCTCCTTAATCCTTCCATACCTTAATTCTGCTACTTTACCGTAATCGCCTCTTCTTTCGGCATCCACAGCTTCGAGTTTATAACTGTCAATTGCTTTCTTGTTTTCTTGAATTTTTTCAATTATGCCCTTTTCTTCGAGCCACTGAGCCCTAAGCGAATTTCGCTCATCTGATAAATTTGAAATTTCTTTGCTTAGCGCATCAAGTTTGCCCTTATCTCCTTCACGCTTAATTGCTTCTCGTTCAATCTCCAACTGCTTAATTCGTCGTTCAATTTCGTCTATACTTTCAGGTACCGAGTTCATCTCAAGCCTTAACTTTGATGCTGCCTCATCGATAAGGTCAATGGCCTTATCGGGCAAAAACCTATCGGTTATATATCGATGCGATAGTTCGACTGCGGCAATAATCGCCTCGTCCATGATTCTAACCGAATGGTGAGCCTCGTAGCGTTCCTTTAATCCCCTTAAAATAGAGATAGAATCGGGTATTGAGGGTTCATCTATTAAAACGGTTTGAAATCTCCGTTCAAGCGCCTTATCCTTTTCGAAATATTTTTGATACTCGTTTAGCGTGGTAGCACCAATTGCCCTAAGTTCCCCCCGAGCCAAAGCAGGCTTTAGAATATTAGCGGCGTCCATTGCGCCTTCGCCCTTGCCAGCACCAACCAGAGTGTGAATCTCATCAATAAAAAGAACAACTTCTCCATCGGACGCAATCACCTCCTTCACTACCGATTTTAACCTCTCCTCAAACTCTCCTTTATATTTAGCACCTGCAATTAGGGCACCCATATCAAGCGAATATACCTGCTTGTTTTTAAGATTCTCGGGAACATCACCGGTTATAATCCTATGGGCTAAACCTTCTCCAATGGCAGTTTTTCCAACGCCAGGCTCTCCAATCAGAATGGGGTTGTTCTTTGTGCGACGCGTGAGAATTTGAAGCACTCGTCTTATCTCCTCATCACGCCCAATCACAGGATCGAGTTTTCCGCTTCGGGCCATATCGTTAAGGTTGATGGCAAATCGATTAAGAGCATTGTAAGTATCCTCCGCCGTTTGTGAATCAACCTTTGAACCTTTACGCAATTCCTTTATCGCTTTCAATAGTTCCTTTTCAGTAACACCTGCATCCTTCATTACCTGCGCAGCTTGATCGCCAGAGTGAATTAGCCCCAATAGTAAATGCTCAACCGAAACAAACTGATCGGAAAGATCGCGAGCAAAATCATTTGCTTTTTGTAAAACCCTATGTGAAACAGAACTAAGATAGTTATCACCACCAGAAACCTTAGGGTAAGAATCGAGGATACGAGAAATTGCTCCCTCGAAATTTAGGGGGTTTACGCCTACCTTTTTCAATAAAAAGCCTGTTAAATTTTCGGCTTGGCTAATTATCCCCTTTAGTATATGAATTGGCTCTACGGCCTGATGCCCATAACCCTGTGCTACGGTTACAGCCTGTTGAATT
>CALGIR010000155.1 GCA_937915475.1 uncultured Bacteroidales bacterium | reverse complement strand
GAAAAAATATTCGATTTCTCTAATCCTGTTTGGCTGTTTGTATCCCCAAAAAACCGAAAACTTTCGTTGATTTCAGGATTTCAATTCGCTCCGATATAATTCAAAATCAGCCCGCTGTTTCCGTAATTTTAAGTCAAGCCGAAAATTTCAAATAATTCAAGAGCCGATAAATTTAATTTTTTCGTTCCCTAATTCCAACACAAATTATCAGGATAATCCACTCCGATTGTTTAAAGATTCTTCAAGTTGCGCTCTGCCACTGAAGCAACAGTTTTCGCCCCGATTTTTTTTCAACTATGGTGCATAACTCGCTAGTAAATATAGTAAAATTGCGTTAAAGCCTCACGGGGCCTCGTGGGGTAGCGGAGGTATCAAAAAAAAGCACTTACGAAAATATCGCAAGTGCTTTTTTTACTGTGGGCCCAACAGGGCATGATCCTGTGACCCCCTGATTATGAGTCACCATTAATGCCTTTCCTTTATTTTCCTTCGTATTCTATTTGTTTCTATACTAATATTTTATATGTTTGTGCTTTGCGTTTAACTGCCTTCAGTTGACAATAATCGACCCATTTGTTTGTAGAATGTTTGTATATTTTTTAAAAACACCAATATAAAGGTAACCCAATGAAAAAGGTTATTTCAGCAACAACATCTATCGTTTTAGACAAAAGAATTCAGCGAAAAGATGGCACTTATGCCATAAAATTACGAATTACTTTTCAAAGATTGTCCAAATACTACCCCATAGGGATTTATCTTTCATCCGAAGAATGGGAAAAAGTGAACAAAGAAAAGCCTAGAGGAGATTTCAAGGATTATAAAATCTTACTCAATAAGATTGAGCTAAAAGCCATTAATACAATTCGATCCTTGCCCAGTTTTTCATTCGAAGCATTTGAAAAGGCATTCAACAAACAATCTGACCTTAGCAAAGATGTGTTTTCCCTTTTTGACGAGTACATCTTGGAATTAAAAAGGAATAAACAGCACGGCACTTCCGAAAGTTACCAAAACGCGAAGCATTCCTTTCTGGCCTATATTAAGAGCAAGAATAGAAAGAGATTAAATTTTGGAGACATTACTCCTGAATGGCTACAAGAGTATGAGGACTGGATGCTATCACAAAACAAGTCCATCACAACCGTGGGAATATATAACCGTTGCTTGCGAAGAATAATAAACAACGCGATCGAGGATGGTCTGTTTAACCGGGAGTTCTATCCATATGGGAAGCGTAAATACCAAATCCCAGGAGGTAGAAATATTAAGAAGGCTCTTTCGCCTCAAGAAATTCAACTACTCCAAGCCTATGTACCCAAAAATGAATCGGAAGAAAATGCTCGAGACCTATGGTTTTTAAGCTACCTGTGTAATGGGGCAAATTTGCAGGACCTAGCCAGACTTCAATACAAAGATATTGGTTCAAAATCACTTGTTTTTATTCGCCAAAAAACCAAGCGTACAACCAAGCAGGATATTCAGCCAATTATTGTAAGCCTTATCCCCGAAAGCAAAAAACTCATTAAAAAATTTGCTGTGCCCTCCCAAGACAAAAATGATTTTGTGCTGGGAATAATAAAAGAGTCTGAAAGTGAGGAAAATCAAAGAGAAAGAATTAAACAAGCAACCAAAGTTGCCAATAAGCACTTAAAGAGAATTGGGGAAAGCCTAGGCCTCGAAACGAAATTAACGCTTGGAGTAGCAAGGCACAGCTGGGCTACAGTTATGAAAAACCTTGGAGCCAGTGACGAGTTGGTTGGTGAAGGATTAGGGCACCAACTCATAAGCACAACAAAGAACTACCTGGGTAGCTTCGAAGATAAGATTCGTGAAAAATACCAAAATCAACTTCTAAAGTTTTAGAATATGAAACTTAGCCTTTCCCAGCAAAATAAGAGCAAACCCTCAATTGAGTATTCTAATGAGTGGTTTGATTTATACCTAGATAGTGATTTGCAAGAATTATATCAAGTTTTTTTAAGAAGTAATCATTACGATAAAGAGGCCTTTTTCACTGATCTTTCAATTCACCTATTGCCTTTTTTTGAAGTACCTTATGACCAGATTCAGCATCCCGCAGAACATTACACCTTTAGTTATGTAAAAGGGAAGGCTACTGCAAGATTGATAAATGGATTAGAAAAGGTCGACTTAGCCCCTCTTTACATTAATATGATTCCTGTATATCAAGAATTACATTTTAATCAAGTGAAAAAGCGAATAAAGGAAGGACGAAAAACTGATTCATTGAATACAATAAGGAGTAATGCAAGAAACTTGATAGAAGATGTTTTTAATAGGTTGATTAACACATCAGCTTTGCTATTGGAGTCAATAGTTATTGGCAATGATATTTATCGCTACGCTAATCCTAAAAAAGTTTTATTTGATATAATAAAAGAATCCATTAAAAAGGAAAACTTCAGTATTCAAACATTTACATTAGCTCATGGCAGTCCAGAACACTTCATTGACAAAGTGCACGAAATAGCTATTAAGCATACTGTTTTCGTTTTAGACAGGCTACCGGACGAAGAAAAAGTGGCGTTAATTCCAACTTTGAAAAGATATTTACACAACGAGCAAAACTATAAAGTTGCCAAAAAAATTGAATATAAGAGAATTGATGCGAGTGAAGAGTTCTATAAACTTTTCTTGGACAGGTTTATAAAAATAGAGAAAGAAATGCTTTATAATAAAAAGGAAGAGAAATCTAAAGAATACTTTGTAGTTGGATTAAAAACCGATTCAAAAGAAGAAATTGAAACAAAAACCCTAAAACTTAAAAATTTTTTACACCGAATAAAGGATCGATTTGAAAATGACCCTAACCACCTAAAATCAATTTTTAAACCCTGGGTTGATGAATATAAATACAAGGATAACCTTTACTTCATTGGAGATTTTAAAGAATTAGCACGAATAATTGGTTTTCTGATTGGAAAAAAAATAATTAGACAAGCAAATATTAAGGTATTAAAGAATAGAGTTTTAATAAATGGCAAAGAAAAAATTACAAAAACAGATGATAATATATCTGTGTGTATAAGTAATGCAAAAAGAGAAACAAATTCAGCCTGGTATAAAGATCTAAATGGATACCTATAATTGATTCACTCCCTTTCATCACACTCCCTCCTTGTTCAAACCTTAAGCCACCAAAAGCCTCAAGTGGAGGGTTTGTCAAGGGCGATGATACCAAAATGCACAAAACAACAGGACATCGCTTGTATACCCTTGACAAAGCCGGAACGTGGGCTAGTTTTGCTTAAGGGATTGGCAAGGAGCAAATACCCATAACTTCAGGAATTATTCCATCCTTAACTTTTAGGGGTTGTTGCAACGGAGTAGAAACTCACTTCTTCACTTGAACACCCATCATTTTCGAAACAACATCTTTGGAATTTATAATTGGCAATGGTGCCTTTGCAAAAGGAGTACCCTTGGTTTTAGTTGATAGAACACCTCTAGATGTTCCAATACAAACTCCAACCAAAGTAGAAAGAAATTCGTTTTGGATATCCATTTTTTTTGTCAACTCGTCAACTTTAACAACATTATTTAGGTTTTTTACTTTAAAAACTACGTCAACTTCGCTAGAAACCATTATATCGTTAACACTGTTAACTGAATAGTTAACCAAAATACGAATCCTAAATATGTTGCTCTTGTGATCAACACTTAAATTGAAACCCAGTCCGTATTGAAGATTCTTTCCAAATTCAACTTCGTGAATATTCTCGGGTAACGATTTCATCGAGAATGAAACCTCATTTACTTCAAGAATCTTCACAGAAACCACACTTTTATCGCTCATAGCTAGTTCAAATAATTACTTGAAGGTTGAGTTATACTTTGAGATGAGGCATTCCAGGAAAGAGGAACACTTGAGGAGTCTTTTTGTGGTTTTAATCTGTATTCAGGGTTTTCAAAGTAATAAATTACTGGTTTTTTGGCCTTAACACCATCATCTAGCATTAAAATAGAACCATCAAGCGCTGCCTCAATTTTCGAAATGGTCTTTAATGTAAAATTGTGAGTCCCTGTCATCCACTTGCTAATTTCACTTTCGTTTTTGCCTAGCAAACGAGCAAGATCTTTTTGCTCCATTTCATTCTTCTCTAGCAAGTTATGAATTCTGTCAACTACATCAAAGGAATGCTTAACAAAAAGGTCGATATCTTTTGATATTCTTTTTCGCCTTTCTTCTAATCGTTTATTCTTCAGCATTTTGAGTTCTTTTGATAAAAAAGGTGGTGTTCCCGAATATCTGCTTTCCATAAATATGAACTTCACCTTTCTTTAATCGTGATCTGATATAACCATCAATCTCCTGTAAAAGTTCAACACAGGAATTTAGAACTTGATCTTCATTGTATGAAGGGGTATTCTTTCTCCCACCATTACCTAGTATAATTATTTCATCAGATAGACGAAGTAAATACAACCTTAAATTACATGTTTCCAAAGGTATTGCCCAGATATTTGTCTTTCCGCTTACTCTCGGGTCTTAAATATCGCTCTAAAGCCCCTTTTTCACCAATATGATCAATCCATTTGATAATTATATCAATATCTTCATCATAATCACAACCCTCAGGGAACTGATCAAAAAACTTATCAACTTCCGTTTCTGCTCCTTGGTATTTGAGAGTATAGAACGTTACCTTTTTATGCTCCTCGAATTCAACAACTTCAATCCTCGACTTCACTTAAAAGTTAATTGCAAATTAAACAATAATTTTAGTAGCAAACAATAGAATTAACATTATTTGATATTTCTCACAACAAAATTAATGACTTTGTCGCTATAACATATGGTAAATGATATTGAAGAAATAAACATTTTGACAAAGTTGTCAACACATCAAATACCTGTATGTCTGTAGTTTAAATAATCAAACTGATACCTTGGTATTTAGAATCCTTGGTTTATGTAAGCTGGGAAATAGAAACCTCCACTTAAGACTGAATGGGATAATCTAACGATCCTAAATTTGCCGGAACGTGGGCTAGCTTCGCTTAAGGGATTGACAAGGAAACATTATTTAAGTCAAAAATGACTTTTGCTGATTAATCCTGCAACCTAAAAACGTAGGTTATTGTTCCTGTCTGTATAGACGTAGCATTGGGATCCACATCAAACTTTGCCAGGCGTGCAGCTCTTTCAGCAGCCATTATCAGCTCAGAATCATTGGTAGTTGAGCCTCTCATACCACCCCTTACCGATGTAACATTACCATTTCTATCGACCCTAACCTCGACAACAACAGAACCACTCCTTCCCACAGGGTACTCGGGTGTTGGAAGTTTTAGCACAGAACGACCACCTTAGCTAAAGCTTATGCCGTCGCCTGCTCTTGTGCTGCTTTCTTGGCCTGAGAACAAATGGTTTCTATCCAATTCCCTTGGCTTATCTTCAACTATTTTAGTGGGTTCTTCTTTGTTTAAGATAGTCTCCCCCGGCTTACCATCATAAAAAAATCTAGCTATTAATGAATTGGTTTGAGTCCTTCTGTTTGAAGCTGTCCAACTCCTTTCTCCCAGCAAAAGACCTTCGAGAGTATTCAGTTCTAACGAATACCTTACCGTATGAATATTACTGTTTTTCATTTTTTCTAACTGATCACTTGTCAAAGGGAAAGCAGCTTTGGCAAGGTTATCTACAAGATCACTTGCTCTTTTTTTAGTACAAGTTAAAACCTTACCATCTTCAAGATAAATAATAACCTTATCGCTAAATTGTGAACCGAAACTCGATTCAGTTATAACTCCCAAAAGTCCTGTTTTACCGTCTTTAGCGAACAATACAATCAAGTCACTGCCATCTTCTGCATTAGACTGTAGAGCAATTTTTTCAGTGCAGGGGAAACTATTCTCACCAATAAAGAATAAATTTTGGCCTTTCAGTGATAGCACAATGAATAGTGCTAACCATAGAGTAATTAGATACTTTCTCATTTTTTCTATGATTATATTTTTAGTTAGAACAATTGCATACCCATAGAATACACCCTATAATCTCAATTGGGAAACTACCCCACCACCCCATTCATCCTACTATAAATGCTCTTCATCATCATTTCCTTAACCAGGTCGCCAAAGGCTTTGTCCTCAAGAATTTTCTCAAAGATATCCTGATTCTGGTCCATACGGTCGATTAGCTTGGTAAGGAATAAATCCTCGAAGGCATATTTGAACGTATCTATTTTATTAACCTTTGCTTGACTTTGCAGGGTTTCGTCCTGCATGAGTTCGGTTTCAATCTGGTCGAAAAATAGCCTATCGGCCTCCTCGAACTCGGTACCAAACCTATCGTTTAGCACATTAATAATTTCTGATAGTTTGGCTTCCTCGTCCTTGGGGCGTTTTAAGCCTGCCTCAAGCGTTCCGCTCAGCTCGCCATTTGCATCCTTATCCAAACCAATTGCTCCCTCGGCTATCTTTTGCAAGCGGTAATACTCCAGGGCAACCTCGTCGGTAAGTTGCAACGATTCGGCCAAATCTCTCTTGGGCAAACGGGTTTGCAGTAGCTTGGCATATGCATAGAATTTCTCCAGATCGGCATCGGCAAAGGGCATTATTTGCGAAAGGAATGCGTAAAGGTTGGTCCAGGTTCTTAGCATCTTCTTAAACTCATCCCGCTTCTCCTCCTCGTCAATGGCCTTAAATCTATCCACTGCGGGATCGGTTAGGGCGTAGAGTTTCTTCTGATCCCTTGCGCTGTTTAGCTTGGTAATTGGGTTAAAGTAGATATTTGCAAAGGCATCAATCTCCGAATACCAGTAAACCTGAAACTCATCGAGTTTGGTTTTTAAATCGTACAGGTGATTTGGCTCTGCATCCTCCTTTATGGTGGTTATCTCGTAGTAGGGCTGGAATGAGTCTAGTATGGTTTGCCTATCGTTGGCAAAATCGAGCACAAAGGTATTCTCCTTACCCGGAAAGGTTCTGTTGAGCCTTGAGAGCGTTTGCACTGCCTTTACGCCCGATAATTTCTTATCGACATACATAGTGTGCAGCAAGGGCTGATCGAACCCCGTTTGGTACTTATCGGCAACAATTAGGATTTTGTACTCCTCCTTATCAAAAATCTTGGGGAGTTCCTTCTCTCCAAAGCCTGTAAGTTCTCCGGTTCAGATACGCCATCGGGAAAATTGCTGTCGATTACCTTGCCCGAGAACGCCACCAAAAATTTGATGTTATGCTGATACCCTTTTGCCTTGATATAACGGTTAAACTCCTCGTAGTATCGCTTGGCGTGTAAGCGCGACCCTGTTACCACCATAGCCTTAGCTCTGCCGCCTAGCTTCTTGGCTACTATCTGCCTAAAATGCTCAATAATAATCTCCGATTTCTGTGCTAGGTTGTGCGGGTGCAGCGACACGAATCGGCCAATGGCCTTCGACGCTTTCTTCTTGTTCAGCTGGGGATCGTCCTCAATGGCCTTATTAAGTTTGAAGTATAGCTCGTAGGTAGTGTAGTACTCCAGCACATCGAGAATAAACTCCTCCTCAATGGCTTGGCGCATTGCGTAAAGGTGGAATGGCTTTGGCTTACCATCTTTGTCGGTATGGCCAAAAACCTTTAGGGTTTTATACTTAGGCGTTGCGGTAAACGCAAAAAACGATATGTTGCCGTGCTGACCCCGAATGGTGGCCGAACGCTCTATCTGCTCACGGATAAAATCCTCATCGTTATAGTCGTTAACATCCTCTTCTACTTCTGCATCCTCAAGCGATTTGGCTGCCAGCACCTCTTTCATCTTCTTGCTGGCCTCGCCACCCTGCGAGCTATGCGCCTCGTCAATAATTACAGCATACTTTCTATCGGGCAAATCGCCCACCTTATCGATTACAAAGGGGAACTTTTGCAGCGTTGTTATGATTATATTCGAGCCGTAGCCAAGTGCCTGGGCAAGCTGCTGGCTATCCTTATCAATTTTCTGGACAACGCCCGATTTATGCTCAAATTGATAGATGGTGTTCTGCAGCTGCTGGTCGAGAACTTTCCTGTCGGTTACCACAATTACGCTATCGAACAGGCGATTATCGAGCGTATCGTGCAGGCTCGATAGACGGTAGGCAAGCCAAGCAATGGTGTTACTCTTGCCCGATCCGGCTGAGTGCTGTACCAGATAATTTGTGCCGGCTCCTTTGGCCAGCACGTCGGCGCCAATCTCCCTAACGGCATCGAGCTGATGAAAGCGTGGAAAGATTAGCTTCTCCTTTTTGATGGTTTGCTCTTCAATCTCAAACTCCTCGGTTTGCAGATGGACAAACTGATGGATTATCTCCATCCAGCTATCCTTGGTTAGTATCTCCTCCCATAGATATGAGGTTCGGTAACCCTTGGGGTTAGACGGATTGCCCTTACCATTATTGTGCCCCTTGTTGGATGGCAGCCAACGGGTTTTTGTACCATCAACCTTGGTGGTCATAAACACCTCGTCCTGATCGACTGCAAAGTGAACCAACGCCCTTTTTTTGAATGCGAAAAGCAACTCCTTACTATCGCGCGTGGTATTGTACTGCCTTTTGGCGTTGCTGGTATCCTGACCAGTAAACTGGTTTTTAACCTCGATGGTTGCCACGGGAACACCGTTGAGCGATAGAACAATATCAACAGAATTTTTATTGGTATTACTATAGTAAACCTGCCTAAAAACCTTTAAACTATTAGATTGATAAAGTTTATAAGCATCGGGGTTTAGCCCCGAAACAGGTTTTAGGTAGGCCATCTGGAATTTCACCCCGTAATCGGTAAAGCCCTTGCGAAGTACATCCAAACTACCCCGTAGTTCCATCTCCTTAACCAATCGGCTTATAACCCTGTTGTCCAAATCGGACCCGTGAATGGTTGCAATTTTTTCCCACTTCTTGGGCTGCGAATCCTGCAGAAATTTTAGCACATCGTATTTAAACAAGCCAAGCTCGGGGCTGTAATCGGGGGCGTTGCCTTGGGTGTAACTTCCGTTTTCGATTAATGATTGAACAATAGCTGCCTCAAATGTATTTTCTGAATGTATAGTAGACATGGTATTCCTGGTATTATTACCAATCTCAATTAAGCTAATTTTCAAACTGTAAAAAGTGTTTCAATTTTTGGGCAAATAGTTATTTAGCTTGTGTTTACTTAACTCTTCATACTATTATTAAATATTACTAGTCTTAAAACTTAATTATTTTACTCCTAATTCTCAAAATCTGCTGAAATTATATTGCTTAACTCATAAAAACTCGCTCCTCATTCTATACAAATTGTTCGCCCAATTTAAACATTGGTAAATAAATAGCAATAAGAATTAACCCAACTAAAGCGCCAATTATTACAATCAATGCAGGTTCCAGATATGTTCCGATGCTTTTTAGTTTTTTTTCTTGCATGGTAGTATATTGTTGAGCAAGGTTTGTGAATACAGCATCTAACTGATTCACTTCCTCGCCCATCTTTACCAGAGATATAACTCTTCGCGGAAAGAACTTTGTATTTTCCATAGATAACCAAAGGGGTACCCCTGCAAATAAACCTATCTCAATACTGTTTAATGCTTTTCTTATAGGGGTTAAGGCTACAGTATCTTTAGAAAGAGTTATAGAGTCTATAAGTGGCACTTTTGCGCTAGCAAGCATAGCCATTACGCGATTAAATCGCTCTAAAAAATTTACCATTAAAATTTCCTTAAGTATAGGAGTAGACAGAAACAAGGAAGCTAAAGCATTATTCACTCGATTATTAACTTTATAAAGATATGCAATAACAAGTATGGAAGTAGAAATGGCAAATAATAGTAGTACAAGAAATGGCATTTGTTCAGACAGATTCACAATAATTTTTGTAACAAGAGGAATGTCTCCTTCCATACGCTGGTAAATGGATGTGAAAATTGGTACTACATTATTAAGTAAAAAGCCAACCGCTATAATTGCAAAAGCTAAAACAAACAGTGGGTATGATATAGCATTCGACACAAGAGTTCGCTGCTTAATCTTACGAGAATAATAATCGGCAAGAAAACTAAAAGAATCTGATAGCAATCCTGTATTTTCACCAATTCGAACAACACTAACATCAATTTCAGAAAACCCTTTACTATTGTGCATTGTGTCGGAAAGGTTTTGACCAGAAACTAAACCCTCAATTACTCTATTCAGCAATTGATTCTCAACTCTTTTTTCAAATTCAGAAGCAACAATGGTTAATGCTTTGTGAATATCAATACCCGATTTTAGCATCATTCCCATTTCTGCAAAGAACAATTCTTTTGCCTTATCATTCAACCTGCTACTTGAACTGAGGGGAAATGAAAATCCTCTAAAAACGATTGAATTCCACTTCAAATTGGGACGGTTATTCTCTGGTTTATTTGTACTTGGTATTTTGAATGTTTGTTGCATTGTAATCAGATTACCTCATTCAGTATTCCTTGCTTTCCATAAAATTGTTCATAATAATGTTGGCTGAATACTCTTTAATAAAAACAAATGTGTGTTCTTTGTGAACTTTTAAAGTAAGTGTTACTCTTTCTATCAATTGTGTAGAAGGTTTTGAATTGTATGTAAATCCCAATACCTTAACATCTAATGTGTCTATCGTAATTCCTTGCTTCCTTACAATACCTTCATAATTTAAATGATATACAATTTCTTCTTCTTTATTTGGGAAGCTAAAGATAATCGAGGAATCCCTATTCGTGATAGTTCTTGCCTCAGTAAAACTTCTATCAAAATCAGCCTTAAATGCAATAAAATCAATAGTTTTTAAATATGCTTCAGATGTATTTGAATGACTTGCACTAAAAAAGTTACCCATTGTTGCCGCATACAACAAAACAAGTGCTGAAATCATTAATCCTACGATTAGTTCAACTAAAGTGTAGCCATTAAGTTTACCGAGCAATTTCATAAACTTCTGTTATATCAGATATTTTGAATCCACTTTTTGTTATTGCACTTAATGTTACTATTCTCAGATATTCAAAGCTCTCGTGAGTATTGCTTTCTATAACGCAAACACCCCATTGACGATGTAAAACAATCCTATCTGGGAGAGTTGTTGAATTATTCATTACACTATCTGCGATATGCTCAATATCAACAATGGTATATTGCGAACTGCCTATCAAAGGAGTATTTAAAAGCTGTGTGCTTAGCACTAGACTAATTGATATAATCACCACAGCAACTAGGCTTTCAACTAAACTATATCCTTCAACCTTTAAATTAATTCTTTTATTAAGCATTTTTTCCATTTGTTATCGTATAAAAAGGGAATCCCAAACTGGCTGGGAATGTTTTTATGTGTTAAACGACCATTATATAGGTAGTTAAGGTAGAAACCTGAATGAGTTTGACAGTAAAAATGATCAGTTAGTGTAGATCCTTGAACAGTTCCTCTCAAATCAGTTAATCCCTGAACGTAAAGAATCCCTTTAATAACTGACTGCTCATCAATATTTACTCTCGGATAATGGTAGTACTTTACTACTTCGCTGGGTCGAGTTACAATAATTGCCCCATTAATTTTAACATTACTCTTTATCTCAAGCAAAGAGTGAGTTTCAAATTTCATCTGCTTTAAGCAAATCGTACTAGGATAGTGAAGCATTACTCCCTCTTCTACAACAATGGAGTCTGTAGCAAATATTTGAAGACAACCATTAAATCCTTTACTAACTTTAACAACGGGCGCTACAAGTATGGCATCGTTTAACGATGAATAGCTATCAACCTTAATGTTGGATTCAGATGTAATGATTACCTTCCCCGTAACCTTTACATTTCTTAATTGTATTGAGGCGTTCGAGTGGAAAAGTATAGCATTGCCAGAGAATGGGGCAGTTACACTGTCAATTAAGCTCTGTGTAGGTGTAATATCAACTTGGTATATTTCAGTTAACTTCTCTGAGGAGAATAAATACTCTGTTGCACTATCGAAGAACCTGCTTTGCTCAGGCAAGAATTGAGAATATGAACTAATCAACTCTATCTCACTCAACTCCCCAGAAAAAAACTTCCCGTCAATATAATTAGTTTTAATTCCTTCCTTTGGAATAATAACTCTTCCTTCAATTGTTGCACTCCCTACGCAAAAAAATGGTGAATTTATCTCAGGAATTCTCATTGTAACAGAATCAGTTGAATTATGAAAATCCTGACCCAGCAAGAATGATTTTTCCTTGGAAAAGTCTCCTTTTGAGGACTTAATGCTCACTACTTCAAAGAGGCCCCAAGGTTCATGCTGTACAGTAGTATTCTCAAACTGTTTATAGTTAATAGGCTCAACAGGAGCATTAACCTCCAAGTTATGGAGATGAATAAGCAGAACTGACCTTATGGATGAAAAGACCTTTTTCTCGTTTAATAATTGAGCATATGTTTTAAACATAAAACTGTTAAGTGGTAGCAGGTATAGCATAAGAGTTATTACCAGCAATGACAAGATTACTGAAAGTAATAAAACGCTCCCTTTAACCTTACTCTTCATCTTTTTTCATCCCGTTCCTGTAACTCCCTTTCTCAATGATATTCCCTTGTTCGTCGAAAAGGGTGTAATCGCCATCTAAGACTCCATTCTTCCAATTGTATATACACCGTAAATTTTTACCCTCCCAGGTCTTCCATTTTCCCGCCTTAAGACCTTCCTTAAAGAATCCAGATTTGATTATCAGATTCCCAACCATTTCAATATATTCATCCTGTAAAAGTCTGCCTCCGTAGTGTCCTTTGGTTGTATTTACTTTCCCAAATTTTGTCCAGTAGTAAATAAGCGAATCGTTTATCTGCTTTGGTTTAACTGTGGTACTTTTGAAATGAACAAGTGTATCACCCTTAACTTGTGTCTCAGGATAAACCTGATGTGTAATAGTGGGAGAGAAGCAAGCAGTAAATCCTGTAAGCAACATAACGATAAATGGAAAAACAAATTTCATCTTCATAGCTGTAATCGTGTTTTTATGGCTTTAATCCATATTTCCAATACATTTCCCCATCTTTTAAAGAAAGGGTGTCGACTGAAATACTTGCTATTATAAAAGACCCAATAGAGTCTCCAGAGGATAACACAAACACATTTTTGTTGTAACCTACAATCGCTTGCTTCTGTCCACCCTTTTGTCCGGAAATAAAGCCTAAGTATTCAGCTTTTGGCTTTACTCTTTGCACCTCTATTGTTGTTTCAACAACACTTTTCATTGGTTTTGAAATATTATTGTCTGCTCTATGTTTTTTTAAAAAAGGATCGGAGTAGTTAAGCGAGGGGATGAACTTTTCTTTCTCCGAATCAATACTTTCATTTTTTATGGTTAGTTCAACCGGTTTGGAAATAGGCTTACGATTAGAAAAAGTGGTGTAGATCCTATAACCAAGTAACCCCCATATTGCTATGAGAGCTGGAAATAAAAAGTACATACTCTTCTTACCTAGTTTCATTTGCTTATCGTTTCTATCCAAAAATTTCTTGTGGCTGAAGATTGGCTTGAGTTACCTGCAAAATCATAGGATTGAACCCTCCATTCATATTCACCGGCCTCCAATTCAATAGTTTCAACTAATGAGTTTACTCTTAATTTTATCGATACATTTCCATCAGACGACTGTACAAAAAGGGAGTCGTAAAGAGGTGCTATGCTTTCGGATTGCTGCTCCCAAGAAAAAGTAACATTCCCCATGCTTAATGTATCCTCATTGGCTGGTAAAAGAAGAACTGGCATAGAAGGACTGATCCTGTCTAGGGTAAAACTCCTTGACGCTACTGTTGTCTCGGAAAACCAATTTTTGGCTTGAACGCTCCATGTGTATACTCCATCGGGCAAATCTCCTAGGTCAAAATCATCTGGAAATAGAAGTTCACACTCTTCGGTTTCTATTGGAGCAACAAGGGCATTCCCTTCGCTGTCTCTAATTGAGAATATGTACTTTTCGGCTGCGGCGAGTTCGAACCAACTGAAAAGAATACTATTGCTATTGGTAAATATGTTATCTTCTGGGGTTTTAAGTACCATTTCTTGATTCTCAAGATTGGTATTATATTCTATGCTAAAGGAAAAAGTTTGATAGGAGGTGGAATAGGCAGAATTGAAACCTCTTATTCGCCACTGGTATTCACCTGGCGAAAGAACTAGTATAAGTTGTGTTCCATAAACTATTGTGTCAGCCCAAACTTTGTGAACATTGTTAAAGGATTGACTTACAATCTGTATGTTATAAGAAGTTGCTCCAGCAAGTGACTCCCACCAAAAGGTTATGGATTGTAATGGAGATGAGAATCCATCTATTGGAGATATCACCTGCACTCCTTGCTCTTGAATATTCTCTTCAAAAAAATCATCGCACGATACCACTAGTGCAGTAAGTGCCAATAGGTACAGGTAAATGGGTCTGTATAATGTATTTATTTTCATTGCTCTGCCATGGTTTGGATAATTAATGTACA
The DNA here is from genome assembly GCA_937915475.1 of uncultured Bacteroidales bacterium. GTDB lineage: Bacteria > Bacteroidota > Bacteroidia > Bacteroidales > Tenuifilaceae > Perlabentimonas. Next base: position 5,999 of record CALGIR010000155.1, on the reverse strand, counting down.
AAATAGTGTTTTACTTTTAGTTAACCGATCTTCTGTTGCGTAAACCTTTACTGAAGACACCTTGCCAATTTCTGGTTTGATTTGAATCTCATCAATAATTTTGATGATAGAGGTATAAGCACCTTCTAGGGTCACTCGTGTAGTAATATGCATTACACCCGCTCTTGAAGTGTATGTGAAAGGCTCAATGCTAACTATTCTAAAGTCAAAATCTGTACGATGTTCGTCAAGTGTTCTCAGAAGCACCTCGTCTCGACTCGATAAAGTTTTCTTGTTTGAAACGAATGGGTAACTTTTTTCGTATTGCTTCGACTCATTCTCAAGTTTCATCAGTTCGAAAATCTCATCCTCCTGCTTTCCGGCCTCTTTCATTAGTCCAATTGTTGGCTTAAATGAGAATAGCCACGACAGGAAATATATCACTAGCAAACTAGTGTATACTTTAACGTTACTAGAGAAAAAGGTACTGTTTGATGAGCCGCTAAACATCCTTTATATATATTTCTAATTCAAATTGGTAACTTTTTTCATTGCTTGTAAAGGATTGAATTGAAACTCTTTCAACCCACCCTTCTGTGCTCAGCTGATTAACCCACGATGTAACATCTAATGGACTTTTAGTAACGCCTTCAATTAGTACAACTCCACTATTTATTAGTACCTCCTGATTGTTTACCAGTTTCGAGGTTAAAGGGTTTACTTCAATGTTTTTTAATACTACATTTATGGGTAGGGTCTCGCCAATCATATCTAGCACAAATGGATGATTTTCAAAGTAGTTCCCAATCCTATTGGCCTCTTTTATTAGCTCAACTGATTTGGACTTAAGGGCTTTCTCTTTCGATATTGCTTTTTCAACCCTAACTCTCGCTTGGTACATATTGGCTATTCTTATGCTCGCCTCTTCCCGCAAACTTCCGCTGATTAGTACCAATATAAAAAGGAGCAATACTAGTGCGGAGAAAACAGGGAAGTTTCTTTTGTATGATAAATATCTTACCCTGCTTTCCAAAACCTTTGGTGGCAACTCAAAAGATAAATCTACTCTTCCGTAGGTATTGTAAAGAAGGGCTGCGCAATACTGTAAAATTTGATCTCTCCTAATCTTTCCTTCTAGGAAGTTAATCTCTTCCTCCTCTTGAACCTGATGCTCCTGTTTCTTTGTAATCAACCCATCCGTAAACTCAAAGCCATGTCCTATATAGCTGCTTTCTAATCCTAACTTCTCAAAGAGGCTTATTACGAATAGGTTCCCGACCACTAGGTCAATTATGGGTATACTATTCTCGGTAAAAAATTCTACCACTTGTTCTATATGTTCCTTCCGACAAAAAGCTATTCCTGCATATTTGCTAGTTATTGCCACTGATTTGTAGAACTCATCGTTGATGCCTTGATAAAAGCTTGTGCCTTCATCTCCCTCTCCATTCCCTAGTCTTGTTTGCTTTTGCACAACGCCTTTCCCATTTAAAATAATTATAACTGGATACTTTGCCAGCTTCTGGAGTGGATAATCGGAAAACGAGTTGATAGAAAAACTTTCCTCAAGCGATACGCCTTTTTGTTTAATACTGAATATGCCACAACCAATCAACAATTCGCTATCGCTTGTTGCATAAACATCTACAACAACAACTTTCTTTATAAACAGATTTATAAATGAGCCTGACAGCATATCAGTATATTACAATTGGTTTGATAAATATTGTGAGTTTGGTTTCGATTTCAGATTTATCTGTTGAACTGAAAAGCCACTTTAACAATGGAATTCTTGCCAATAACGGAATCCCTTGCCTTACATCACTTGAGGTATTCTTCTCCAATCCACCTAACAACACCATTTCTTCATTTCGAACTCTGATTAACGACTTGAAACTTCTGTTAATAGATCCTGGGGGCGCATCGGCTGGTTCTCTAGGAGTAAATTCCGATTGTGTAACCTCAATGTCCATAGTGATTTGGTCGTCACCCGATACAATAGGAGTAATGGTTACTTTTAAATCGGCGTTAACATCTCTCCAAACAAATGAGTTGGATGATTGGGGTATTTGAGAACCAAACCAATTAGTAATCTCCTCTTTATAGTATTGCGTTTCACCACTGGCTAGTACAGCCTCATGCCCGTTTAGGGTAGAGAGTTTGGGGGTCGATCGTATCTTTATATCACCATTCTCTTCTAATGCCCTTATATTCATATAGAATTGTGGTGTAACTTTTCCTAAGTTTACCCAGCCAAAGCCATTAAACCCATCTATCAACTTATTTACAGATGATGAACTTAAGGTAAGGTCGACCCCAGAAAGGATGGTGCCGCTTGTGGTCACGGGTGTCTCTCCCAAGCCTGCATCAATGCCCGTTGATACTCCTTTCGATTTGTTTACATCAACTATCAAAACCTCTATGTAAATTAAAGGAATTACCTGGTCAATGCCTTTTAAGAACGTTTCAAGATTATCAAGCGCTGTGGGATAACCGCTAATGATTAGGCTATTCAACTCCTTGGCCACCGTTACCTGAACCCCTGTCTTAAGGCTATTGGGAATTAATGGTTCAACGTTGTCAATGGTTCTATGCTGCATCTTTACGGTTCTGACTTCAAATATTTCAAGGTTCGTGCGATTCCCAAAAACGTAAACTTCCTTTTCCTTTTTAAATGCGAAACTTGTCCCCACAAAGAGTGCATTTAGCAGATCCTCAAAATGGACGTTGGTCACAGTAAAGGTCGCATTCCCATCAAGTTTGCTTGAAAAAACGTAACCCACTCCGTAGCGACTAACTATCTGACTAACTATCTCTTCCAGTGGGGTTTGTCTGGCTTGTGCCGTTATAGTCCCTGTTTCAACATTAATGCTCTCAATGTATATGCCTCGGCCACTCCCTTCGGATCTAAACTGACCTGACTGTGAATCTCTTTGGGATATGTCACTTAATGAAAAGGTGTTGTCGTCTATCTTTTTTACATCCACCTTATTGATCATTCCAATACCCACAAGTGCCTTCTCCACGGGCAGATTATCAATATGTCCCCACACCTTTTTCGTGTTCAGCTCAATGGGTACAAGTATATTCACTTTGGCCAGCTTCGAGATGGTTCTCATAACCACCACTAGGCTATCGCCCTTCAAATCGCAGTTTAGCAGCTTCGCTTCCTCGTCCCACGCTATTATGGGATTGTTAAATATAGGCTCCTTGGGTTTTGGTAGTATCTTCACCACTTTTCCCACCATGTCCAGTTCAAGATCATGCTCCCTGCAGAAAAACCCTATAACATCAATTATGGGTGCTTGCTTGAAGTTGCACGAAACATTGAAGTCCAACTCGGGCGACACCACCAGATTTAAGCTGTTGGCTCGGGCAATCCCTCTTAGTAACTCCACTAAGGGTATGTTCGAGGTCGATATGTCAATGGGTTGCAGGTATGCTGAATCTCTTGTGCTAACCTGCTCTAGCTTTTGCGATAGGTTGTCGCCGTTGCTTTGCCCATAGGAGATATTGATTAGGGCAATAAGCAGTGTTAAAACGACCAGTGTCTTGGTGTTCCTACCAAATAACCAGAGAGAGTATTTCATCAATCGATGTTTCACCATCTTTAACCAGTTTAATTGCTGCATGTGAGAGGCTTATGTGTTGATTGTTCTTAAATAATGCCGAGCTGTACTTCTGCTTTCGTATCGACTCCGACAGCTCTTCATTCATGGGGATCATCTCATATATCGCTTTTCGCCCATAGTAACCGGTGTAAAAGCAGTGGCTACATCCAACTGCCTTGTAAACTTTGGTGTCGGGCTCCAATACTTGTTTTAGCTGGGGTAGGTTGACGCCTAGACTCTGAAAGGTAACACCTTCTTTACACTTGGGACAGAGTACCCTAACCAATCGCTGCGACATGGCCAGCCGTACCGTATCGGCAACAAGGTATGGGGCAACTCCCAAGTCTATTAATCGGGTTATTGTCCCCCAGGCGGAATTGGTATGTACGGTCGAGAAAACCAAGTGTCCCGTTAGGGCGCTTCGTATGGCAATTTGGGCTGTTTCGTTGTCTCGTATCTCTCCAAGCATGATGATATCGGGGTCTTGCCTCAGAAATGTTCGCAGGGCATTGGCAAACGTAAGTCCAATGCTCTCTTTCAGTTGCACCTGATTGATCCCCTCCAACGTATACTCTATCGGATCCTCAATGGTCAGGATATTCTTCTCCACTTTGTTAAGCCGATTTAACGTTGCATAGAGGGTGGTGGTTTTACCTGAACCAGTTGGACCACTAATCAGTACTACGCCATTGGGGTTTGCTATGGCTTTTGCATATTCGTCTAGTTGCTCTGGGCTAAAGCCCAAATGCGAAAGGTCGAGCAGCGAAACATCTCTTTTAAGCAGTCGTAAAACGCACTTCTCCCCAAAGATGGTCGGCAGTACGGATACCCTTATGTCGAACTTATCACCATTGGTATTGTAAAATATTCTGCCGTCCTGGGGTAATCTTTTCTCTGCAATATCAAGGTTGGCCAGTATCTTTATCTGGTTAATAAGAGCAGGATAAGAGGCCTTGCCAACCTCTAGCCACTCAATCATTACTCCATCTATCCTAAACCTTATCCTGCACCTGTCGTCATAGGCCTCTATGTGGATATCACTACTACGATTCAGGTTGGCATCGGCAATCAGATCCCATAGAAAATCGTTCCCCTTTTTTATGTCTGTTGCACTTACTCTCTGTTTTTTAGCATGGCCATTTACCTGCTCGTCCTGTCGGTAGTTGTGGATCAATAGCTTATTAAATAGATCTGGGTTTATGGGGCTTAAGATAAACTTCCTGCCTATCACCACCTCCAACTCGTTCTTAACGGCTCCATCTAACCCCGGTTCTGAGCAGTACAAATATAATTCTCCGTCGGTTATTTGGTATGGTACCACCTTGTAGGTTAGTGCAACGCTTCGAGGAATGGCGTTTATGATGCTGGGACTAATGGTATCAAATTTACTCATAGCAAAAAGCGATCAACAATTAAAAAGCATACAGACACTAATCCAATCCAACCTGCAAATGGGATTCTGTTTAACTGCCCCCGATGCCTTAAAAACAGATAGCCCAGTAAACCCAAAACGGACGATAGTAGCACCGTTAGTAGGAATTGTATAGGCAGCAGTAGGGGTGTTATGGCACCCAAAAGCAGTATATCCCCTAGGCCAAAGGATGTTAACAGGTTACTCTCTCTCTTCATAAAATGTAGGTAAGCCACCAGTGTTCCAACTATTACAAGGGCTAATAACCCGTTGATCAGTGTAATACTTAGCCAAAACTTAGGACTAATGGCTAAAACTCCCCGTGCAAAGGCAGAAATAAAGATTGTTGGTAGCAGAATCCAGTAAAACATTCTACTCCTAAAATCCTGAACTGCCAACCAGATCAGGGAGAGGCATAGTATAACCAGTAGCCATACATCCATTATCAATCCTTTATTACCTCAATTAGCTTCTTCTCGTGATTGATCTCCCACACGTTAAAAACTCCATCACCATCAAAATCAACCACAGCCGTTGCACGTGCAACAAAGGTGTTTGGGGTAGCCTCCGCTATCTCAATCCTGTAGTTGGCCGATCCCCCATCAGCAACCAGCGATTGGTGCTCAAAACCTAGCTCCTCAAACGAGTCCGAGTACCTAGAATGTAGGTAGAAATGATTTTTTTGAAGTGTGTATAGAAAATTTAGCTGCTGTTGCGCTTCCACGCTACGTGTGCGCGATATTAGTGGGGTTAAATTGGGTAAAGCCAGCAGTAAAAGAATACCAATAATTACGAGTACAACCAACAACTCCGGAAGGGTAAAACCGCTTACTCTTTTTAATAGCAACCTGCTCATATTCTGTTAATTTTTAAGGGATTCAAATATACAAAAAAAGATAATTTGTCCCATAATATCATTCAATTTATAGCCTATATAAAACCACGCTGGTCTAGCCCCCTATTAATCGGACAATTGTTACAGATGGTTATACAAACTT
>CALGIR010000154.1 GCA_937915475.1 uncultured Bacteroidales bacterium | reverse complement strand
GCATATTTCTGCTTATAAGGTTATTGTTGATAAAACAATACCAGCCTTAAGGCTGCTGCATAGCCAACTTCAAGCAAAAAGTAAGGAGTATAGCAATATAGTTAAAATTGGTCGTACACACTGGATGGATGCAACCCCTTTAACGCTTGGGCAAGAGTTTTCTGGATACGCATCGCAGATAGAGCATGGCATTAGAGCTGTTGATAACACTCTTAGCCATTTACTAGAACTTGCCTTGGGCGGAACAGCCGTTGGTACAGGAATCAATGCACCTAAGGGATTTGATGTGGCGGCGGCCAAGGAGATAGCCCAGTTAACAGGATACCCATTTGTGAGCGCAAGCAATAAGTTTGAGGCAATGGCCTCACACGATGCAATGGTTGAGGCACATGGAGCATTGAAGCAAGTTGCCATTAGCATAATGAAGATTGCCAACGATATAAGAGTTATGGCATCGGGCCCGCGAAGCGGGATAGGCGAGCTTATTATGCCAGCAAACGAACCTGGCTCGTCAATTATGCCAGGCAAGGTAAATCCAACTCAAATAGAGGCATTAACTATGGTTTGCGCCCAGGTAATGGGTAACGATTTGGCCATATCGATTGGTGCAATGAACGGTCACTTTCAGCTTAACGTGTATAAGCCCATGATAGCCTATAATTTCTTGCAGTCGGCAAACCTTTTGGCTGAGGCAATAAATAGTTTTGTTGAGAGGGGATTAAGGGGGATAAAGCCTAACAAGGATAATATCAAGAAAAACGTTGATAGTTCTTTAATGCTCATAACAGCCTTAAATCCGCATATTGGTTATGAAAAATCTGCACAAATAGCCAAACTGGCTTTTGACCAAAATTTAACACTAAAAGAAGCGGCTCTTAAACTTGGGTTTGTTAATGAGCAACAATTCGATAAATGGGTAAACCCTCAGAGAATGACAGGGGAAAGTGTTTAGGCAACGTTGATACTGCTTTTAAATACTACTCCTTTTTCACCAAAGTGGTAATAACGGGGTAGTGGTCGGAGTACTCCACTCGGGGGCTAGAATAGCCATTGGCTCTATAGGATTTATCATAAAGCACATAGTCAATTCTGAACGAAGGGAAAAGGTCCCGATACGTATGCCCAACCCCAATACCTGCTTCAACAAAGGCATCGTTTAGGAACTTACGCATCTTGTAATAGTTATAGGATATTGGCGATTCGTTAAAATCGCCACAGACTATTACCGGGTGAGGACTACTTAGGATATGATTGGTTACTTTTTCAACCTGCTGAGCTCTTTTCTTTAGTGCATCTCTGTATCTAAAGGAAATATCCTTTATCTCCTGCATTTTTTGAGACTCTTTCCTGTAGTTTTGACTAAGCAGAAAATTCAAGTTTCGCTCTTTAAGCCTTAGCGATTGTAAATGTATATTGTAAACTCTAATGGTATCGGCGTTAATTAGTAAATCGGTATAAATACAGGCGTTGGCACTGTTGTCAAATTTTATCTGCCCCGTTTCAATAATAGGATATCGACTGTATGTGGCCATGCCGTATGCCGAATTCTCCTTTTTTAGTATGTACCCAATATGAACATTGGAGTTGAGCTTCGATTTTGCTTCCAATTCGCTAAACTTGTTGTTAACAATATAAAACTCTTGTAAACATACAATGTCAGGGTTTTGGTCTTTTATAAACTTAAAAATCTTATTATGGGTTGGGGCCTCTTTTGCCCAGGCGTACAGCTGGAAAAGGTGCACATTGTAGGTTAAAACCTTTATTTGGTTCTCACTGGTTTGGTTTTCTTTACCAAATGGGAACTGAAAAAAGTTAGTAAAGTGCGAAACACCAAGCAAAATGGCTACTAATGGGACAATAAAGTAGCGGTTCCATCGGACTATCCAGTATACCAAAAAGATAATATTTACAAGTAAAAGGAAAGGGTAAGCAAGTCCGATTAAGCCAAGAAACCAAAAAATTTCGGGGTTAACATGCACCGACAGGTAGGCTAGGAGCAGTGTTAATGCTGAAACGAGGGTGAGAAATAAAAGGGCTATTTTAATCAGCTTTCGCATTTAATACTACAATTGGTTTCTGCTACATAAAGATAGTGTTTGCATAGCATAATCAGCAATTGTTAGCGAATAAAGTTAACTAAGAGCCTTTATCTTCCTTTCATTCGGAATAGAGTTTCTTTTTCTTCCGATGTAAGACTTTCGTATCCGCCTTTCGAAATCTTATCAAGTATCCTATCTATTTCTGCTTGTTGTTCCGCCTTTACCCTGTTGTATTCGTAGTCGTCTTTTGGTTTGCTATAGTCAACCTTCATCTTCTTCCGTTTTTTTGTTGATGGGGTTGAGGTAAAGGCATCAACAGTCCAGTTAACTGGTTGTGCCAAATCTACATCTTGCCTTTGAAAGTAGATGAATAAAACTCCAAAAAGGGCTCCCCCAAGGTGTGCTATATGCCCTCCGGCATTGGACCCAGCAATGCCAATAATATCCATTACAATAAGGGCAAGTCCAATGTACTTGAGCCTAATGGGTCCAATTAGCATAAGGTTAAGCGACAGGTTTGGCGAAAAGGCAACGGCAGCAAACACAATGGCATAAACTGATGCCGATGCCCCCAAAGCGAACGACGCCGTTAAACTATCTCCAAACACAGGGAAAATATTGTAGAAAAGAATATAAAGGAAAGCCCCAGATATTCCTCCCATAATGTAAACCCCTAACAGTTTTCGCTCCGACATGAAATCGAGGAAGATTCGCCCCATCCAGTAAAGCCATAGCAAATTGAAGAGGATGTGTATAAACCCTTCGTGAAAAAACATGTAGGTAATTATGGTCCATGGTCTGCTGGCTAGCGTAGGCAGATGTGCAGGTACTGCAATGTAACTTGATAGGGCGAAGCCTATATCAATTCCGCCAAGGAAAAGGATTGCCTTTAAGATGTTAAAGGCCAAAAACACCCCAAGGTTAATGTAGATTAACTTTACAAGGGTTCCCCCTGTTTTAAACGATTGCTTTAGCTCTTGTAAAATATTGTTCATATATCAATAGTGCATGTTTTTAGTAGAACTTATCTTTTTGCTTTGCCCAAATTTTAATGAGGATAAACCCGAATAGCATACCCCCCAAATGCGCAAAGTGGGCAACGTTGCTGTTCGATTGGGTAAAACCTAGGTATAGTTCAATCAATCCGTAACCAATTACAAAATACTTTGCCCTAATGGGGATTGGTGGGAAAAGTAGCATGAGCTGCGTATTTGGGAAATACATACCAAAGGCTAAAAGTACGCCAAATACTGCGCCCGAAGCGCCAACTGTTGGAATATTATACAATGCGTTTAGTGCAGCCATACCCCCATGGGCGTAGTTTTTGCCCTGCATAAAAATTGCTGTTCCCTCGCTTTTAACCAAAGCAATTTGCTCTGGCAATAGGCTCGACATTATTGACTGGGCCTCGATATAGTTTCCAAATGAGTG